>JAUXBD010000247.1 GCA_030619585.1 Desulfobacteraceae bacterium | reverse complement strand
GTCGTTTGCGAAATGGTAAAAAATGTTTTGTCGGTTAAACTTGATAAAAATCATAACGATCTACGACTTGCGAAGATATCAGATAGTAAGAGGATAAATGAGATGGAATTTTACTTTCCATTAAAAAGAGTCATGCCGGAAAAACTTTCGTCAATATTTAAAAAGCATGGCGTTCCCGTAAATGGATCGGACTTTCCCCTTCAGGTGGGGCAGTTAAGCTTTTCACCAGTAAAAGGGTTTATGAAGGGATTCGTGGATCTTGTTTTCAGTTTTGAAGATCTGTTTTTTATTATTGACTGGAAATCCAACTATCTTGGTGATTCAATAGAGGAATACAGCCAGGATGCGATCTTGGGAGCAATGGAAAAGGAGATGTATATTCTTCAGTACCACATATATGCACTGGCACTGGACCGGTATCTTAAACAAAGGATGGCCGACTACAGTTATGATAGAAATTTTGGCGGGGTATACTACATTTTTTTGCGAGGTGTTGACCATAAAAGAGGACCTGAATTTGGTGTTTACAGTGATAGACCCTCAGGAAAACTGATAGAGGAGTTGTCTTTCGAGTTGATGGGTAGGGATTGAAGGATTGAAGAATTAAGGGATTGAAGG
Organism: Desulfobacteraceae bacterium; assembly: GCA_030619585.1. Classification (GTDB taxonomy): domain Bacteria; phylum Desulfobacterota; class Desulfobacteria; order Desulfobacterales; family SURF-7; genus JAUXBD01. Next base: position 3,192 of record JAUXBD010000247.1, on the reverse strand, counting down.
ATTGAATAATAAAATCAAGAAATTAAAACAGATAGAATTCCTTCAATTCCTCAATCCTTAAATCCCTCAATTCCTAAATTTTTTTCCCCATAATGCATTACGAGGTCTGTTATATGGAAGAACTATTTACAACAGGAGCCTTCTCCCACATGGATATCCATTTTGCCAGGCTTATGGTTAAGCTTGAGGGCAGGGATGTTCCTGAACTTTTTTTGGCAGCAGCCCTTGTCAGCAGATATAAGTCAAAGGGAGATGTTTGCCTTGATCTTTCAGATATAGGTGGCACAGCAGTTACGGAGAATGGTGAAGATAGTTTTGTATGCCCCGAAACAGACCTGTGGGTGGAAAAACTTGACAAAACATCAGTTGTTGGAAAGCCCGGTGAGTTAAAGCCCTTGATACTGGATACAAAAAACAGGCTTTATATGTACCGCTACTGGGAGTATCAGGACAACCTGGTGAATTTGATAAAAAAGCGTATTTTGGAGTTTGACCACCATATTGATCTTATAAAGCTTAAGCAAGGACTGCACCGACTCTTTCCGGAATCCTGCCAAAATGGTGATACAGCGCCCGATCTTCAGGCACTGGCTGCATTTACAGCTATCTATAAGAAATTTTCTATTATATCGGGTGGCCCCGGCACAGGCAAGACAACCATAGTGGCTAAGATTCTGGCGTTGTTTTTGGAGCAAAAGGAGCGTCAAAAATTAAGCATAGCACTCTGTGCACCCACGGGTAAAGCTGCTGCCAGGCTGCAGGAAGCGATCAAGCTTTCAAAGAAGAGTCTAAATTGTACAAACAGCATCAAAGAGAAGATACCTGATGATGCCTGTACAATACACAGGCTTCTTGGCACGATCCAGGGCTCACCCTATTTTCGTTTTAACAAAGAAAACAAGCTGCCTTTTGATGTTGTGGTTGTTGATGAGGCCTCCATGGTGGATATTGCGCTCATGTCAAAGCTTATGGAGTCGCTTAAGCAAGATGCCGGAATTGTGATACTCGGAGATAAGGACCAGCTTGCTTCTGTTGAAGCCGGCGCAGTCCTTGGCGATATATGCAGTGCTGATAAAAACTCAGGTTTTACTTTAGGATTTACCGAAGCGTTAAAAGAGGTCTTTGAATACAATTTTGGCCCTCACAAAGCAAAAAAGGAGCCCTCTTCAGTTAGCGAATGTGTGGTAAAACTGGAAAAAAGTTACAGATTCGGGGAAAAAAGCGGGATCAACAAAGTGAGCAGGGCTGTAAATAGAGGAGATGGCGATACTGCAACAATGCTTTTAAAACAGGTCAAATACAGGGACATAAGGTTTAAAGAGGTTCCCCGTGCCGAACCTTTGAGGCATTGTATCGAAGAAGCCGCAATTAGCGGTTTTACAGGTTACCTGAAATGTAAAACTCCAATAGAAGCGCTTCAGGCCTTTGATCGATTCAGGATTTTATGCGCACTTAGAAAGGGGCCCTTCGGGGTTGCCACCATAAACATGCTTGTTGAAAAGATACTTGAAGATAATCGGCTTATAAAATCCGATAATACATGGTATGCAGGCCGACCTGTTATGATCAACAGCAATGACTACAACCTTGGCCTTTTTAATGGTGATGTGGGGATAACCCTTAACGAACCGTATGAAGGAAATGACCTTAAGGTTTTTTTCCCATGTCCTAAAAGAGGTGTGAAGATGTTTCACCCCAGCAGGCTAAACGATTATGAAACAGTGTTTGCCATGACTGTCCATAAAAGCCAGGGATCTGAATTTGACAAAGTCCTTTTGCTCCTGCCGGACAGGCATTCTCCTGTTCTAACAAGAGAACTGATCTACACAGGTATTACCCGGGCAAAAGAAAGTGTTGATATATGGGGTTTTGAAGATGTTTTGCGCAAGGGTATTTTGAAAAAGACAAAAAGATCATCCGGTCTGTATGATGCGCTTAGTTGTTGACTTTTATTCTGCTTGTTGGCACAAGCTATATCCTGAAAGTATATATACCTGAACGTATATATAGATCATAAAGCCTTAAGATTAACCGTAGGATAAAAAATGCTGAACAAAGAAAATGCCACTGAAGATCTTTTCAAAATATCGGATCTTGTGACTGTCGCAAACGCTAACGAACCGATAAAGGTTTTAATAGAAAAATTTGCCGGAGACAATTTCTGCATAGAGACAGAGATGCAGAAATTGTTTATGAATGTTTTAAATGACGGTTCCCTTGTTATTGTCGAGGAAAAGCCATCCAAATTTACCAATATAAAGACTTCTGAAAAATTTTTATCGAAAGCATGGGAAAAGATTTGTAATAACGAACCACTGACTGCAAGGGAGATAAATAAAAACTTGAAGATTCCTCTCAAATTCAAGATGAAGTTATTATATAAAGGTATCACAAAAAGATCATAGACTGACTCTTTTTACCTCAGTTTTCTTTTTCTGCTGATTGCTGCGATACCTAAAAGACCGGCGCCCAGCAGGAGCATGGTAGCAGGTTCGGGTACTGGTAAGGCAGAGGTCGTTACCTCTATGACGTCATTACCGCATCCCATTGTCCAGTGGATTTTCATGCTTTTTTCCATATAAGCAGATAAAAGACCGATGTCAAAGGAGCCCTCTATAACATCTGAATGTATGTGACCATATAGGTCATTGCTATCTGCACTAAAAGCGCCTGCAAAGGTTGAAATGACATTCCCGCTGATAGCCTCCAAAGGGTTACCTCCTGTGTAATGGCTGGAATAGAATACATCACCCCATTTGGAGCCCTTAGTTCTATCAAACGATCCATCAATTTCAATTGTCGTTGAAACCGCACTGGTGCCGGCAAGAAAAACTGCTAATGCTGTTAATGCAATTACTTTTGTAAATTTTTTCATGTTTCTCCTTGTTTCCAAGGCAACCCGGCTGTCCGCTTGATACTATGAGCTCTTGCGGACCCTTAGGCTTTCCGTCCCCCGATTGCTCGGGATTTGGTTTTTTCTTGTTTAAATTAAATGGTTGATGGTTTAATAAAGTTCTATGCAAATCAAATTATACTTTCACCTCCTTATCTTTATTTATTAATAGAGCAAGACTAATGCCAGGAAGTTTGATATGAGTAATTGTGTTACCATATCAAGGTAATAGCGTCATAACCTGATCTCATGGACAAAAGATAAGTTTATAATTTTAATGCGAAAGACGTCCGAAAGTC
>JAUXBD010000087.1 GCA_030619585.1 Desulfobacteraceae bacterium | reverse complement strand
TTCATTTTCAAAGCCTCTTTAAAATATTTTACGGAAGATCCATATTCTTTTTTATTGTAATAGGCCTGACCAAGCAGATAAAGTGGAAAGTGAGGGGTTGCGTAGATATAGTTGTCGAGGACATCCTTGAAACAGGTGATGGCGGAATCCCAGTCTTTCAGTGCAAGATAGGCTATTCCCAGGTTATTCCTTGCAGACGCATAATCAGGCTTTAGTTCAAGGGTTTTTTTGTATTCGCTTATGGCCGATAAATAGTTCTCCTGTCTATAGTAAAACACCCCAAGGGCAAAATGGGTATGAGGATCATCGGGATTAAGGGCCTCAGCCTGCTTAAGCTGCTTGTATGCTGCGGCATTTTTCCCTTCCGCCAGGTATGCCTGGCCAAGGTTTCTGGTGGTGGTTGCTATTTTGATTTTTTTTTGTTCCAGGGAGTCTTTCTTGGCTGCGCATGAAAAAACGAAAAAAGCAGCAAAAACACACAGGAACCAGGCAACAATGTTTTGTCTCATACTTTTAATACCTCATAATCTTTATGGGTTGAGTCTGCCGTTGTGTTGGCGTAATGTCAAATAAAAATAAGATGTTATCTTTTTTTATCCGCCTGTGATAGAATCGCTGAAAATTCTTTAAATGTCAAGTCTCTGTTTAATCTTAGAACAGCATCCACAATAACTTCAACCGCTTTATTAATCCGTTCATTTTTTTGCCCATTATATATTCTCATATTGACCGGTTGTAAAGGGAAGTTTCTTAAAAGCCAGGATTGTGCATAATGTTACACGCTTTTATAACAAAGTAGGGGCGAAAAAGATGCCAGCAGTTAGAGGCTCGCTACGCTTGAGGTTAGAGGTTTGGGAGTAAATCGCAAGAAATACGGGTAAAGTGTTTTGGATATCGGCATTTGTCTTGATATTGTTGATATTAAAGTGGTAAACAGATTCTCTGTTAGCCAAAACAGGAAATTAGGGTTATGAGAGAAACGCTGGCTAAAAAAATTGAACAATCGGATGTCTTAAAGAAAGATAAGAACCGTTTGCTACTGGGTGTAACAGGCGGAATAGCCAGTGGGAAGACAGCCGTGTCTGATATGCTGGGGGCCCTTGGAGCGCCGACCATCGATTTTGACATTATTGCAAGGCAGGTTGTTGAACCGGAAAAGCCCGCATGGAAAGAGATAGTTGCGTATTGTGGGGAAGAGATTCTTCTTAAAGACCGTTGCCTTGACCGTAAAAAGCTTTCAAAAATTGTGTTTAATAATCCTGACAAAAGAAAAAAGCTTGAAGGCTTTACCCACATACCAATAGGTGAAGAGTATATTAAGCAGCTGGATGAAATCATGGCCGGCACCCCTGTTTCCATCATCCAGGTGGCAGTACCCCTTTTGATTGAAGCCAACATGCAGAATATGTTTGACAAGATTATAGTTGTTTATGTGCCACACGGGACACAGGTAAAACGCCTTGCATTAAGGGACGGCATAAGCGAGGCTGACGCAGCCCAAATACTATCATCCCAAATGCCCATTGATGAAAAAATAGAGTACGCTGATTTTTTGATCAACAATGATAAATCCCTTGATGAAACCAGAAGGCAGGTAGAGGATTTATGGAAAACGTTAAACAAAATTTTAAAAGAGAAAACCAAATAGCTTGTATGTTCATGAGCAATTATTAACTTTCGTATGGATTAAGGTGCCCATGAAATCAAAGTCTCTCAACACTTTATTGTTTCTAATTTTACGCATAGCCATAATAATCAGTTTGCTTTTTGCTTCCGGATGCGACCAGCTGTCACAGTTGACAGATGGTACAATCTTCAAGAAGACCGATCTCCTTGAGGCGGTCAAAAAAAGCGGCGAGCTGATAGTCCTGACACGAAATGCCCCCACTACTTATTATGAGGGGCGTGACGGCCCGGATGGATATGAGTATCACCTGGTTGAATTGTTCGCCAAATCGCTTAATGTCCGTACCTCATACAAAACCATGAACAGTGTTGATGAGATTTTTGCTGCTGTGAAAAATGGTCAGGGGCATATCGGTGCAGCAGGTATTACCCGAACAGATGAACGGGAAAAGATCTACAATTTCGGACCTGACTATAAGTCCATTGAGCAGCAGATTGTCTGTCATCGTATGGGACCGGCGCCTAAAAACATGGAAGGCCTTACAGATCTATCAATTCTGCTGGTTCACGGTACGAGTTATGTGGAAAATATGGAGCGGCTTAAAGAAAACATTTCCGGGTTGGTTTGGAACACTACCAGCGAGCTGTCAACAGAGCAGGTCCTTGCAAAAGTATGGCGGCGCGAAGTGGACTGCACGCTTGCAGATTCAAATATTATTGCCATTAATCAACGTTACTATCCTGAGTTGAAAGTAGCCCTTCCTGCATCTGAAACTCAATATCTTGCATGGGTTCTGCCTGACAATTCAGAAAAGTTTCAAAAAGCGCTTGCAAAATGGTTTAAAGATATTAAGGCCAACAATAGTCTTGCCGAAATCGAGGAGCGTTATTACGGGCATACAGAGATATTTGACTATGTGGACATAAGAGCCTATAAACGCAGAATCATAAACCGCTTACCCAAGTATCGGCAACTCTTCCATGCTGCGGCAAAAAAGCACAACCTCCCCTGGACTACTTTGTCCGCCCAGTCTTACCAGGAGTCCCACTGGGACGCCAGGGCAAAAAGCCCAACAGGTGTCAGGGGCATGATGATGCTTACAAAGAAAACAGCGGAATCCCTGGGGATTACATCCCGCCTGGATCCCCAGGAAAGTATTAATGGAGGTGCAAGATACCTGGCCCAACTGCTCAAGCGTATACCGGAAGATGTTCAGAAAGATGACAAGCTGTGGTTTGCCCTTGCAGCGTATAATGTTGGTATGGGCCATTTATGGGATGCCCGCACCCTGGCCCGTCAATTTGGCAAAGACCCGGGAAAGTGGGTGGATATTCAGGATGTTTTTCCCCATCTTTCCCAAAAGAAGTTTTATAAAAAATTAAAATATGGGTATGCACGTGGTACCGAGCCGGTCAGATATGTTAACCGTATCCGCAACTATCAGGACATTTTGGAAAAGGAGCTCTCCCTGACAAAAGAGCTTGCTGAATATGTAGAAAAGGAAAAGTAGACCGTAAGCAAGGGATGGCACATTTCTTATTAAAGCCTCCAGTAGGCTATTTTTTTATTTTCCGCCTCCTTTGGGTCAAAAACACCTTTCACATCTATAACAATGGGGTGGTTGTTTGAGCATAGTTCAGATATTTTTGTAAGGCCGAGCTCTCTGTATGTTTTATGGGCAACCGCCACAATAACTGCATCTATATTTTCAAGTTTGTCAATGGCAGTAAGTTCAAGTCCATAATACTTTTGAGCCTCTTTTGCGTCTGCCATTGCATCGTGTACAAGTACTTTAACACCGTAGTCTTTTAGTTCATCTATAATATCAACAACTTTAGTGTTTCGAAGATCAGGGACATCCTCCTTGAAAGTAATCCCGAGCACACCAACTTTAGCGCCGTGGACTCTTTTTTTACCTTTGATCAGCATCTTTACAAGGCGCTCTGCAACATATTTACCCATGTTGTCGTTGATCCTGCGACCAGCCAGAATTATTTCAGGATGGTACCCGAGCGATTCAGCTTTAAAGGTCAAATAATAGGGGTCAACACCTATACAGTGTCCACCAACAAGCCCGGGACGAAATGGAAGGAAGTTCCATTTCGTTCCGGCGGCTTCAAGCACTTCGGTTGTATCAATGCCGATTTTGTCAAAAATCAGAGCCAGTTCATTCATAAGCGCTATATTCAAGTCGCGCTGTGTGTTTTCAATAACCTTGGCAGCCTCAGCAACTTTGATTGAAGCTGCTTTGTGTATCCCTGCTGTAACCACCTTCCCGTAAACGCTGCAAAGAAGCTGGGCCGTATCTTCGTCAGACCCTGACACAACCTTTACGATCTTATCTACTGTGTGTACTTTGTCACCGGGATTTATCCTCTCAGGAGAATAACCAACAGAAAAATCAGTTTTAAACTTCAAGCCGGACGCCTCTTCTAAGATCGGCACACATATATCTTCTGTAACACCGGGATACACTGTTGATTCATATACAACACAGGAGCCTTGATTCATATATTTGCCAACGGTCATAGACGCATCGCGAAGTGGCCGCAAATCCGGTATGCGGTGCTCATCTATGGGGGTGGGCACGGCAACAAGTATCAGCCCGCATAAAGAGAGGCTTTCAGGTTTGTCTGTGTATAGTATATTGGCTCTTTCAAGCGCCTCTTTGGAAACCTCAAGGGTCCGGTCGTGACCTGATTTAAGCTCGTTAATCCTGTCTGCCTTTAGATCAAACCCCACAACATCAAAATGTTTTGCCAGGTGTACTGCCAAGGGCAGGCCAACATACCCCAGGCCCACCACAGCTATCTTATCTTTTTTATCAATCAGAGCTTCAAAGGTTATCATGTTTTTTCTCCAGATCCTGTAATGTTCAACCTGTCACTAGTTTGTTCCCACATAAAATGGTCTGAAAGACTCTTCATCTATCTTAAGGGCGGTGTTTATCTGTTTGATAAGGAGTTCTTTTTCGCAAGGAAGCTTTCCCTCAATGTTGAGATAATTGGTGTAATGATCACTTGTGAGGTATGAGGGCGCATCAATACCATTTACAAGCATTTCGGTTTCTTTGAGCACTCCATGGGGGCCAAGCATCTCAAATCTGTCTTTTTGCACATCCTCTAGCAGGGGCGTGTTGATCTTGGGAAGAAAGGTTCTGAGTCTTATGAAATCAGGGGCAATCTTATTTAAAACTTTTGCCGTCTGTTTTGCATGGGAGCAGGATCGGTTTTTTCCTCCAATTCCCAGTATTACGTACACGCTAAGTTCTATGCCGGCATCCATGACCCATTTTCCGGCCTGGATCTGCTGTCGGCTGTTCGTTCCTTTTTTAATTCTTTCCAGTATAACATCATCTCCTGACTCAAGTCCCACATGGATCCTTGACAGCCCGGCCTTTTTCAGCCTTTTTAGACCTGCCAACCCTTTTTTATGAATAAACTGGGAAGATCCGTACACAGTGATGCGAATCAGGTTCGGGAAAACCTCTTTGGCAAATGAGCATATTTCACATAGTGCATCTGTTCTCATGGCAATGGTGTTTCCTGCAGGGAAAAAAAGAGTTTTAACATTTGACCCGTAAACATCTTTTGCGGCCAAAAGATCTTTTTTTATTTGGTCTGTCTTGCGAACTTTGTACCTGGGACCGTTTTTGTATACCATGCAGAAGGTACACCTGTTGTGCGGGCACCCCACTGTTGCCTGGACTAAAAGAGAGTCGGCCTCGCTGGGAGGGCGATATATAGGGCCTTCGTAATGCATTTTCCCTTTAGTCATTTTTTTGGGTTTAAAAGATCGTTTTTCTCTTTTTCAGTCAAATACCGCCATGAGCCTTCACCAAGTCTTCCAAGTTTTACCTTGGAAATCCTTACTCTTTTTAATTTCGTGACGTGGTTGCCCACCTTTCGCACCATTTTTCTGATCTGTCTGTTTCTTCCCTCTTTGAGTGTAATCAGGAATTTTTTTCCGGAAAGCCTTTTTATCTTTGCAGGTCTGGTTTTTGATCCCATGATGGTCACACCTGCTGCCATTCTTTTTAAGGCCTTGTCCAAAATAGGCTTTCCAACAGTAACCTCATACTCTTTTTCATGATCAAACGAGGGGTGGGCAAGCCTCTGGTGAAGGCTTCCATCGTTGGTCAGTAGTATAAGCCCGGTGGACTCCTTGTCCAGCCTGCCTATGGGATAGACCCTCTCATCAATTTCCAGCAGGTCAAGAATGATTTTCTCTCTTTTCTGCTTGCAGGTTGTAACATAACCTTCCGGTTTGTTTAAAGCAATATAGATATGATTATCTCTTGGCACTACCGGTGTGTCTTTGAATGTTACTTCGTCATTTTCGGGGTCGATCTTTGTGCCAAGCTGTGTTATGGTTTCTCCATTGACTTTTACGAGACCGGCTTTTATATACTCCTCCCCTTTTCTTCTGGAGCAGACACCCGCCATTGAAAGGAATTTTTGCAAACGCATGATAAAATTATCCTACAGGTATATCATGACCGATAATCTGCATTGATTCTTACGTATTCCACAGAAAAATCACAGGTAAAAACCGAAGCGCTTTTGCTACCCATATTAAGATCGATTACAAGTTTAAACTCAGGCTTTTTTAAAATTTTTGTGGCTTTTGCTTCGGCATCGCTGCCGCATCCCATCCCATTTTTTACCATCATCACATCGTTAAAAAACATATCGATCTTGTCTGGTTCTATTGGAACATTGGCCCTACCTGCTGCGGCTATAACCCTTCCCCAGTTGGCATCCTCTCCAAAAAATGCGGTTTTTACAAGGTTTGAATTGGCAACAGTGTCTGCTACTTTGCGTGC
>JAUXBD010000285.1 GCA_030619585.1 Desulfobacteraceae bacterium | reverse complement strand
ACCGCTTGGCCTCCGACTTTTCTGTTAGTCTCAGGAATACGGCGGGTCCGATTCCAGGAGGGCCTGTACTTCCACTGGTCGTCATATTTTTTACTGTCAAAATAATCATAACATAGAAACGCCGTGTCTTTACCCGGCACAGTATTAATCAAAAATCTTGATAACGAAGAATATCTTGAACTGCTGCTGGATGGGACGAACTGTTTAGAGGAAAGGTTCGCCCAAGTTGATAGCCGTTTGTTCTTACGAGAATTTTCAGAAATGAAATCACATAATAAGAAAATACCAGTGGATGCAAAGAGGTTGATAAAAAAAGATAAAATGCCGGATAAGATAGAAAAACTGTTTTTAGCCGTAGCAACTTAAATGCCAACCGCTATTTTTTGACATAGGTGAACCATATAAATTACTCAACATGATATTTCCTGTTTTTGGTGTCTCAAAAAAATTATACGAGACAAATATGTATCATCTAATTTTTTTTAAAGCATAAAAACAAAAAACATGTTAGAAAGAAATTCTTTTAAATATCTGACAATATAAACAAAACGCTTTCCATAAATTATCTGTAAACTTTGGCATAGATGTTGAGTTAAATCGGTTAGGTTGATTATATTGGTTGGATTGGTTTTAAAATGGATGATACCTTATTTCTCAACCAAAACTATTCAAACAAATTTAACCAGTCGAACTAATTGAACCAATAGACATAGGACCGGATTGATGAAAAATAAAATATCAAAAATAATTTTGTTTATCATAATTACAGGATTTGCTTACGCCTTTTTTGCCTATGATCTGGGGCAGTATTTAACTTTGGAGTATTTCAAATCACAGCAGCTTTCATTTGAACAATATTACGTATCCAACAAGTACTTTACCATATTAATCTATATGGCGATATATATACTTGTCACAGCACTTTCCCTGCCTGGAGCAACTGTGATGACCCTTGCAGGCGGGGCCTTGTTCGGGTTCTGGCTGGGAACTTTAATAGTATCATTTGCAAGCACCATCGGCGCCACCCTTGCTTTTATCGTTGCAAGATTTTTATTACGGGACTATATTCAAAAAAAGTTTGGTGACAAACTTGGACCTGTCAATGAGGGTGTTAAAAAGGACGGAGCGTTTTACCTGTTTACTTTAAGGCTGGTCCCGATTTTTCCCTTTTTTGTGATCAACCTTGTTATGGGATTAACACCCATAAGAGTTGTCACCTTTTATCTTGTGAGCCAGATAGGCATGCTGGCAGGCACTTTTGTTTATGTTAATGCAGGAACACAGTTAGCAAAGATAGAATCTCTCAAGGGGATTGCCTCACCGGAACTTATTTTTTCCTTTGCCCTTCTGGGCATTTTCCCTTTAATTGCCAAAAAAGCAGTGACCTTTATTAAAAGCCGGAAAATCATGGCCAAGCACAAAAAACCTGAAAAATTTGACTACAATCTTGTGGTCATTGGTGCTGGATCAGCCGGACTGGTAACCTCCTATATTGCGGCAACAGTGCGTGCCAAAGTTGCCCTTATTGAAAAACACAAAATGGGAGGAGACTGCCTTAACACCGGATGTGTGCCAAGCAAAGCATTGATAAGAAGCGCGAAGATGCTCTCATATGCCCAGCGGGCCAAAGAGTTCGGTTTTAAATCAGCGGGCATCGATTTTGATTTTTCCAATGTCATGAAAAGAGTTCATGATGTGATTAAAAAAGTTGAACCCCATGATTCTATCGAGCGATATACCAAGCTTGGAGTTAATTGCATTGAGGGGGAAGCCACAATAAAGTCTCCATACACCATAGAGGTTAACAACAAGACAATCACCACACGCAATATTGTAATAGCTGCGGGAGCAAGGCCCTTCATCCCGCCGATTGCAGGAATAGACAAAGTTAAATACCTTACCTCGGACAATGTATGGGACTTAAAAAAACTCCCAAAAAGCCTGGTGGTGCTTGGGGGCGGGCCAATCGGCTGTGAAATGACCCAGGCCTTTTCAAGATTGGGATCAGATGTGTCACAGGTGGAGATGTCTGACCGGATTCTTTCCCGGGAAGACCCGGAAGTCTCAGATCTCGTAAAGAAAAAGTTTGAGCAGGAGGGGATTAAGGTTTTAACCGGACATAGGGCAAAAGAGGTTGTATCAGAGGAGGACAAAAAGACCCTGGTTTGTGACCACAAAGGAACAGAAATTCGTATAGAATTTGATGAGATTCTGGTTGCGGTGGGTCGTGTGGCCAATACCAAAGGATATGGCCTTGAGGAACTTGGAGTAAAGATTTCTAATCGAGGCACTATTGAAACAAACGAAATGTTGCAGACCAATTTTCCGAATATTTTTTGCGCAGGAGATGTGGCAGGCCCTTATCAGTTTACTCACACTGCGGCTCATCAGGCCTGGTATGCATCTGTAAATGCACTGTTTGGAAAGTTTAAATCTTTCAATGTTGACTATAGCGCAATTCCATGGTGCACATTCACCGACCCTGAAGTAGCGCGGGTGGGCTTAAACGAAACAGACGCAAAAACATCAGGCATTGAATATGAAGTTACAACATACGGTATTGACGATCTTGACAGGGCAATTGCCGATTCTGAAGACCATGGAGTGGTAAAAGTTTTAACCAAACCGGGCACAGATAAAATTCTCGGCGTAACCATCACAGGCACCCATGCAGGCGACCTTATTGCCGAGTATGTGCTGGCCATGAAAAACAAGCTGGGACTTAACAAGATTCTCGGAACTATTCATATATATCCCACACTGGCAGAAGCAAACAAGTATACTGCAGGAGAGTGGAAAAAAGCCCACAAGCCGGAAAAACTGCTTAAGTGGGTTGAGCGTTATCATTCGTGGATGCGAGGCTGAATGTATAATTAAACGCAGAGGCGCAAAGAACGCAGAGATTAGCAGAGGGGAAAAATTTCAGATGCAACAATTTGAAAGAATGAGAGCGTTTTACTGATTTTCTCTGCGTGTCTCTGCGTCCTCTGCGTCTCTGCGTTAAGAATTTGCAGGTATCTGAAAATAGTTAGTACTAACAAAAAAACAGATAGGAAAAATATGAATACAAAACCCTATATTTTAGTTTTATCGATTTTGCTGATTTGCCAGTCACTCCTTTTGGCGGCAACAGGCTTGTGTGCTGATACTGTTGACCACACAATTTTCAGCGATCTTTTAAAAAAACATGTCAATAACGGCGCAGTTGATTACGCCGGTCTTAAAACCAACGAGGCCATTTTAGACAGGTATCTTAAAATCCTTGAGGATGTCACACCTGATAAACTTTCACGAAACGAGCAGCTCGCCTTTTACATAAACGCATATAACGCCTGGACCATAAAGCTGATT
>JAUXBD010000001.1 GCA_030619585.1 Desulfobacteraceae bacterium | reverse complement strand
GTGGACAATAGGTCCCTGGACATTTGATCATCGTCAACAACGGCAATTTTTACATTTTCTAAAATAATTAACCTCACGCAACTTTTAAGAATTCTATTTCGCTTACCTGGCTTTTGAGGGTGAAAGCTTCACATAAAAAGCTGATGTTATCTTCCATGGCTTTTTTTTGAAAACCACCCACATGGCGCCCTTCAAAACAAGCTGTTGCCATCACTGTCAAAAGCTGGACTCTCTGCTGTATCACATGCTCGAAATTTATTTTTTGCCCTGGCTCATCGCCCGGCTGAAAATTCATAATGTGGCCGGGCCAGTCGGCAGATTCGCTTGCTATTTCAAGTGACCGGTAAAAAACTTCTTTCGCATTTTTTAGCGCAGCTTCTCTTCGATGCTTCCCTGAAGGGTAGCCGTTCAAATAGGCCTTGGTCATAATAATAAGAAGCTGTAGCCTTGATGAAAAAACATCGTATTTACTCATCTCTTTCATATCCAGGGAGTTTGCCCCCAATCTAATCATAATGGTCACCTTTTTTGAAAAGGTTTAATAGTAACTTTATAGTAAAATCCAGCTAAACAGGAATTCTCTTTTAGAAAAACATCTTTGTCTTTAACCTAATAGCTGTATCAAGTCAAGCATGTTTTCTGTCTGGTTATACAAATAGCGCTTTTACTTTCCCATGCCGATGCCCTAAAGTAACCGCCTATAATGTATTGACTGAAACAGCTCTCGATGATATAAGCGCCCCTATGCTTTTTATCGATTTTATGCTTTATAAATGAGGAGTCTTGATGGGGACGAGTAAATATTTAATGGAAAGTGAAGATGAAGCTCTTCGCCTGGACATGAAAACAGACAACAAGGCTACTGAGCAGCAGGCATTATGGGCCGGGTTAAAGCCGGGTATGCGTGTTGCGGATTTAGGATGCGGATCCGGCAAAACAACCTATTGTTTAAATAGGTTGGTTCAGCCGAATGGCAAGGCCGTAGGCGTGGATATCGCTGGACAGAGAATCGAGTTTGCAAAAAAACATTATAATTCCCAAAACATTGAGTTTATATGCAAAGATATACGCGATCCTCTGGAAGACCTTGGTAAATTTGATTTTATATGGGTTCGTTTTGTCCTGGAATACCATCGTTCAAACAGTTTTGAGATAGTAAAAAACATATCCAAGATGCTTAAACCAGGCGGAATTCTTTGTTTGATAGATCTGGACTATAACTGTTTAAGCCATTTCGGTTTATCAGCAAAGGTAAAAAATACCCTTTTTGCATTAATACAAACTGTAGAAGAGAAGGCTGATTTTGATCCTTATGTGGGGATAAAGCTCTATTCCTATCTTTATGATCTTTCCTTTGAAAATATCGATGTGGGAATGGCCCCTCACCATCTTATTTTTGGTGAAGTGAATGAAGTAGATGCCTTTAACTGGACAAAAAAACTGGAGGTTGCCGGAAAAAGCTCAGGTTATTTGTTTAATGAATATGAAGGAGGATATGAAGAGTTTTTTGAGGAGTTCAAGAATTTTTTTTATAATCCGCGGCGATTTACCTATACACCACTGATATCCTGCAGGGGTCTTAAATCTAAATAGTTGTATAAATATTAAACCAGCTTTAAGAAACCAGACGCAATCTTTTATCCGGATTTGTTTTGACATAATAGCGGGTAAAGGCGTCAACAATTTTTTCTTCAAAATGGACGCCTTTTTCTTCATATAAAAGAGCAAAAGCTTTGTCCAAAGGCATTGGCGCACGATAATGCCTTTGGGCAGTTATGGCTTCAAAAAAATCTGCCACAGCAATTATCTGTGCTCCATATGGAATTTCTTCTCCTTTAAGTCCATTTGGATATCCGCTTCCATCAATCTTTTCATGATGTGATCCGGCAATTTCAGGCACATCAATGAACATTCCTTCAAAATTGACCTGCGCCAGTATTGTTTTTGTCTTGGTTGCGTGGGTTTTTATGATTTCATACTCCTGGTCTGTCAGTCTTCCGGGCTTTTTCAAAAGGGCATCGGGAATGCCTATCTTCCCGTAATCATGGAGTGAGGCTGCCACCCTAACCACTTCGCTTTGATCTTTGGACAACCCCAGTTCTTCGCAAATTCCCATTGCATATTTGGTGACATTTTCTGAATGTCCTGCTGTCAAAGGGTCTCTGGCATCAATACTTGCAGCCATGACCTGTAAAAGGGAACTGAACTGTTTTGCCATTCCATCAAAAAGCTCGGCATTTCGAATGCTGATTCCAACAACAGAGGATATGCCCATCAAAAAACTCATATCACTTTGAACAAGAGGTCTTTTTGTTTTAAGATTATCAACAGCAAGAACACCTATTGACTCTCCATCACATACTATAGGACAGCAGATAAATGATTGGGTACCCGCTCTTTTTGCAAACGCCAGACTCCGTAATGAAAGATTGTCTTGAATTTCATTTATATCGTTTACTAAAAACGGCTTTTGCTCCTTGAATGATACAACAAACACGCCCTTTGAATCAGGTTTGTCAAGATGAAAAAAGGTCTTATTCATTAATTTAAGCACATCACCGGAATAGCCAAACCCTGCCCGAATCTCCAGCCTGGTTTTGTCTTTAGTTGCCAGGAGAATCAGTCCCCTGTCATAATCAAGCCTGTTATCAGAAACCTGGCAAACTTTGTCCAGTATGTCTTCAATATTTGTCTGCTTACTGATAACCTGGCCGATTTCATTGGTAACACTTGCGTTATTATAATTCATGTCAATCTGATTAACCAGCTGGTTAGTTGAATCATGAAGATTTTCCAGCACATCTTTCAACTCCGTGTTTTCCAGCCGGCATTCAATTAAGGTCAACAAGGTAATTATGAGAACAAAAGCCATTAAAAAGGGGGCAAATAGTGCCACCACCATTGATGGCATAAGAATAAAGGTTATCAGCATGCATATGGGAAGCGTCAATGCTGTGTAACCTCTTATCCTTTTTAAAAGGGCTGACAATGTTTTATCCCATGAAATTATATAACGGCAGGAGCCTCCTCCTTTAAAAAGGCATTCCGGGTGTTCGATTTTAGGGAATTTGTTGCTGAAAGCTATGGAAATTGCCTGGAAAAAACCTATTCTATTTTCACACTGAAATGGTTCTTCAACCACCCCCTCTTTTAGTGTTACATTAATTTCAATTTTGTTTGAAGCTATCCTCTTTGACTCATAGGTTGAGGACCTTGTGAAGTTGGGAGATGCCCTTCCTATCATCTCATATGCTTTTGCAGGGCCAACTAACCCGAGAATATATTGCCTCATAACGCCAATGGCAGCGGGAGATGCTGTAAATCGGCCGGCTTCTTGTGCAATATTGCTGTTGCCGGTTTCTTTGATAAGTTTTTCTTGGAACCGGTTTACCTGTTTCTGTGTGAACCAGTGTCCCTGATCAGCAACCTCGTAAGATTTCATATCGGCATGGTCAAGCAGCTCGCCGATGTTCACGTGGCTGTACTTTCTTTTAACGAGCTTGATATATGTATCAATGATTCTGCTGTTGTATAATGGCCTATCGTTTTTGTATGAATCTTTCATAGTCCCACATTGAAACAAGCGGTTTTTTTAAGCTCTAAACTTAAAACACCTAACAATTCCAACGAGTTTCTATTTGATATCAGGGTAATCACCATCATTAGACCTCATATATCATGTTAATTCAAACTTGCAATAGTTAATGTTAACTAATTTTCATGTTTATGCTGTATTTAGGGTGGTTACACCTTATTGCTGCCACGCAGAAGATAAAGCCTGAAATACCGTTCTTAATTATTACAGATTAAAACTTTTCAGGAAAAAGTTCCTTAATATTATTTGGGGTGGCGCGGCAGATACCCCTTTCAGTAATGAATCCCGTAACCAGTCGTGCCGGTGTCACGTCAAAAGCAAAGTCTGCAGCAGGGCTGTTTTCAGGGGTAATCATCACTTTTCTTAATTTGTTGTCGTCAAGTCCCTGCACAAATCTAACTTCATCAGGGTTACGCTGCTCAATAGGAATCTCCTTAATCCCGTCTTTTAAGGTCCAGTCAAAAGTACTTGACGGCAGTGCCACGTAAAAGGGGATATTGTTGTCCTTTGCTGCAAGGGCCTTGAGATATGTGCCTATTTTGTTGGCAACATCACCGGTACCGGTTGTTCTGTCCGTTCCAACTATTACAATGTCGACCATGCCATGCTGCATTATATGGCCACCTGCATTATCTGTTATAACGGTGTGTTTTATCCCTTGCCTGCCCAACTCCCAGGCGGTGAGCCGCGCACCCTGGTTAAGTGGCCGTGTTTCATCCACCCAAACATGTATGTCGATATCTTTTTCAAATGCCGCATACATTGGGGCAGTTGCTGTGCCGTACTCAACACATGCAAGCCAGCCGGCATTACAATGAGTCAGGATGTTGACTGTAGAACCGTTTTTTTCACGGCTAATTTTTTCAATCAAAGACACACCGTGCTCGCCTATATTTCGGCAATTTTCAACCTCCTGGGCATCAATTTTTGCTGCTTGTATCCCTGCTGTATCTATTTTCCCCGAGGGGCTTTTCTCTTTGAGCACTGCCGCAAGCACCTTGTCAACTGCCCATGCAAGATTAACAGCAGTGGGCCTGGATGCTTTTAACCGGTTACACTCTTTGATAAGATAATCATCCGGGATCGTTTTATCTGAAGCGTTTATTGCTGCAATATACACCCCATAGGCTCCGGTTACCCCAAGAAGGGGCGCGCCTCTGACAAACATCTCCTTAATGGCAGTTATAACATGGTCAACTGTTTTCAAATCCGCGATAATAAATTTGTGGGGAAGGACTCTCTGGTCTATTACCTGCACAGTTGTTTTGTCATCATTAAGCCAGATGGGGCGCATATCTTTATCATCAATTTTCATTTTTCAAACCTTTCAATATAGATTTAAAGTGGCTTTTCTATAAAGAACTTTTTTCTACATCATTGTCCAATCTAATACAACCACAATGTGGTTCAAAACATTTGCCATTCTTGACAACATCTCATATGTATACTATTCGTCTTCATGTTGTTTAAAGCAAAGTAAGGAGGACCCATGGCTAAAATAGGAATTATCGGGGGCTCGGGGTTGGATGACCCGCAACTACTTGTGGACCCCAAGCAGATTGAGGTTAAAACACCATACGGAGCCCCGTCTTCAGAGTTGACCGTGGGTCGGATAAACGGCATTGATGTTGTAATGATTGCAAGACACGGTAAAAAGCATCAGCTCAGCCCCACCCAGGTCAATTACAGGGCAAATATTCATGCATTAAAAGAAAAGGGTGTGACACATATACTTGCAACAACCGCATGCGGCAGTCTGAAAGAGGAGATTGGCAGGGGACATTTTGTAATCATCGACCAGTTTATAGATTTTACACGGCATAGAAAAATTACTTTTAATGATTCCTTTGACGGGGAGGCGGTCCACACTCCCATGGCAGAGCCGTTTGATGCGGAACTTAGGAAAGCTCTTTTTGAGACCGCTAAGCAGCTTGGTCTTCCTGCCCATGACGGTGGCACCGTGATAACCATTGAAGGCCCAAGATTTTCAACCCGGGCTGAATCAAATATGTTCAGAATATGGGGGGCTGATATCATAAACATGTCAATAGCGCCTGAGGCTATCCTTGCAAATGAGGCGGGAATTCCTTATGCTGCAGTTGCCATGTCAACCGACTATGACTGCTGGAAAGAGGATGAGGAGCCTGTTTCCTGGGAAGAGATCATGGAAGTGTTTAATAAGAATGCGGGCAGTGTTAAAAATCTTCTGATAGATGTTATTCCAAAAATAAAGTGAGGTTATTAATGGATTTGAGAGAGAAAATAAGAACAGTTCCAAATTGGCCGATTGAAGGGGTTATGTTCAGGGATATAACAACACTTCTCCAGGATCCGGAAGCGTTCAGGGAGTCTGTTGACCGTCTTTACGACCGCTACAAGGATATGGAGATTGATAAAATTGTCGGTATTGATGCCAGGGGTTTTATTCACGGTGCTGTCCTTGCCTACAAGCTCAATGTTGGATTTATTCCGGTAAGAAAAAAAGGGAAACTGCCCTACAAGACAGTAAGCGCAGAGTACTCACTTGAGTATGGTGAAGATGTTGTGGAGATGCATGAGGATGCTATTAAAAAAGGGGAAAAAGTCCTCATCGTTGATGATCTTATAGCAACCGGCGGAACCATTGCCGCTGCAGCCCAGCTTGTGGAAAAGCTTGGTGGTGAAATTGTTGAATGCGCGTTTATGGTGGAATTGCCGGATCTTAATGGCCGGGATAAAATAAAGGGATATAATATATATACATTAACCGAATTTGAAGGTGATTAACAACCCCATCATTTTTGCTATTCTCATTTTTTTAGTTGTTTGTTTGCCTGTTTTTTTGTACTGTATGTTTTACATAGAGAACTCGTCCTGAATACAAACGATCCTTTTTGACAAATTTCGGATTTCGTAATTTATTTCTAAATAATAACTGCAAACTATTAAAATTGCATCAGATTGCGTAAAATGACGAGATCTGTAATGAGAGAATATGACATGGATAACCATGAAATGCTTTTTTTCAAAAAGCAATATACTCGTTTCAAAGTACGGGCGGGAACATTTGTTGTTCTGAAACCCCAGATTCATTCCTCAAGGCTGGGCAGCCTCTTGGATATCAACCATAAAGGTCTTTCGTTTCAGTATCCTATTTCCTGTAACCTATGTTTTGACGGCTTTATCGAGTTAGATGTATTTGTAAGCGGTGATGGCGTATATATACAAAACATTCCCATTGAAATTATTTCAGAAGTTCCCATTGCTGTCCAGGACCACTATTTTTCAACTACCATGAGAAGGTTTGGCGTACAGTTTGGAGATATTACAGCAAATCACAAAACTCTGCTGGAGTCTTTTATCCAAAACAATACCACGGGTGTTTTGCAGGACCGCAGAATTTGTGATGATTCATCCTTGATAAAAGGGCAAATAGGGTACGATAACCTTGATAAAATTCATGATGAACAGCCTATTGAACAAAAAACGAGGAACATAAAAGAGAGAAGAGAACCTTTTACAATGGTGGTTCCCGACTTTTCAAATAACTTGAATCCCAACCTTACCACCCCTCAATAGGGAAGGATAAACTAAAATTGGCAACCGAAGAAGGCATAGTACTTAAACTCCAATCTCCAACTACTGCACTGGTAAAAACAACAAAGAGCACGGCATGTGAAGGGTGCGCATCGAAACAATCGTGCAATTCCATGGATACCGGAAAAGAGATGGAAGTGGAGGTGATCAACCCTGCCAACGCAAAGGAGGGTGATAAAGTAGTGATAGAGTTTAAATCCTCTTCACTGCTAAAGGCATCTTTTCTTATTCATATATTTCCGATCCTGTGCCTGGTGGCGGGCGCTATTGTGGGCCAGGAAGTTGCCGTAAAATTCAGTTTGGACAAGTCAGCAACCTCGGCTATATTCGGGTTTCTTTTTTTTGTTCTGGCATTTCTGATTGTAAGATTAGTGGGGGAGAAAATGGCTGACAAGGATTCGTATAAACCCAGAATAATCAGGGTTAAAAACAGCCGTCGACAAGGTAGCGCGCTGTAGCACGGGCTTTTTGATATTTTTAGGCCACAGATTAACGCAGATAATCGCAGCTTTTTAATTGCATTAACAATGTCCCCTTTGAGGGGGCTTCATCATAATCCAATCACTCTCAGCAATGCCGAGCCACCCGCCAATCACCCTCTCGATCTCTTCCACTGCCCCACAGCTTAGCTTATAGCCCTTCTACTCGAACTGCGCACACCTTCGTTCCAGGCGTTTTTGCCACAGGATCCAATTCACAGCATGTCAGCAAATTGGTGGGGGTTTCGGCAAAGTGAAAAGTCATGGACACCGTTCCTAAAGGACAAATATCTGTAACCTTAACCTTTACCGCCACCTCTCCTCGTCGAGATACCACCTTCACCATCTGGCCGTTCTCTACACCCAGCCCGGAAGCATCCTCCGGGTGAATGTTCAGCAGCTCTTCTTTTGCCAGGACATTAAGTCCGTATACTCTACGTGTCATGGTGCTGTGGAAGTGATACAGACTGCGGTCAGTGGTCAGGATCAGAGGAAATTCACCATCCGTTTCTTCGCCGGGTTTCCGATATGTAAGGGGCTTAAATTTTCCTTTGCCGCTGTCTGTGCCGAATTTTTCGGCATGCAGGAACGGCGTTCCCGGATGATCTGTTGTCGGACAGGGCCATTGCAGGCTGCCTTTTTCCAGCCGTGCGTAGGAGATGCCTTTGTAGGCAGGCGTAAGTGAAGATATCTCTTCCATTATCTCCTCGGGACCTGAAAATTCAAAACCTTTACCATTGAGGCGTTTGGCCAATTCGCAGGCTATCCACCAATCGGGTTTTGCATCTCCCACAGGATCGATAGCCTTGCGCACCCGTTGAACCCTCCGTTCGGTGTTTGTAAACGTGCCGTCCTCTTCCGCAAAAGTAACCGCCGGCAATACGACATCTGCCAGTTCTGCGGTTTCTGTCATAAATATGTCCTGCACGACCATAAAATCAACTTTTTTCATGGCTTCTGTGGCGTGGCTGGCATCTGCTTCACTCAAAACAGGGTTTTCACCCACCAGGTAGAGCGTGCTTATACTTCCCTCATAGCAGGCGTCAAATATTTTGGTGTGTGTGAGACCCGGTGTGTCGCTTAACGCCACTCCCCACGCGGATTCAAATTTATTTTTAATCTCGGGGATAGCTACCGCCTGGTATCCTGTATAAACATTAGGTAAACAACCAACATCGCAGGCACCCTGAACATTATTCTGCCCTCTAAGGGGGTTAACGCCCGACGATGGTTTGCCGATATTCCCCGTGAGCAATGCCAGGTTGCTGGTGGCCAGCACGTTGTCTGTACCATGAACATGCTGGGTAATGCCCATACAGTAAATAATGGATGCCGGTGTTTGAGTCGCGTAGATTCGCGCGGCTTTGATAATTTTATCCTGCGGCACGCCGGTAAGCTTTTCCACTGTATCTAAATCGAACTCGGCCAGGGACTTCTCGAAAGCATCGAAATCTTCACAGCGACTCTGGATAAAAGATTTGTCATGAAGCTCTTCTTCCAAAATCACACGCATCATTCCCATAAGCAAAGGTACGTCCGTGCCTGGTTTGTGCTGGAGGAAAATATCGGCAAACTTGCATAGTTCAATCTCTTTGGGGTTGGCAACAATGAGTTTGGAGCCGTTTCGCACGGCGTTCTTTACCTGGAGTGCGACGATGGGATGGGTGGCGGTGGTGTTGGTGCCTATCGCTAGAATAACTGAGGCGCCGCCAAGTTCACTGATTGTGTTTGTCATTGAACCGCTGCCGAGAGAGGTGGCCAGACCGGCCACAGTCGGAGCATGTCAGAGACGTGCGCAATGATCAATGTTGTTGGTACCCATAACCGCCCGTGCAAATTTTTGCAGGACGTAGTTATCCTCGTTTGTAGTCTTGGCCGAGGATATAGCGGCAAATTTTTCTCCTTTGTTTTTGGAAAAAGTATCCGCCACCAGGTCTAAAGCCTCATCCCACTCAGCCTTGACAAACTCACCATTACGTTTAATTAGAGGTGAAGTCAGGCGGTCGGGGTGATTTACGAACTTGTAGCCAAAGCGGCCCTTAACACAAAGCCTGCCTTTGTTGGCCGGGCTGCTCACATCGCCCCGGGCACTGACGAGCCGATTGTCGCGAACTCCCAGTATCAGTCCGCAGCCGCAGCCGCAGAAAGAGCAAACCGTTTTTACCTGGTGAGTCGGTTTCATATAGTCTTTTTCGGTCAATGCGCCCACAGGACACCGGACGATGCACTCACCGCATGATTCGCAATTGGATTCTATTCGAGGCTTGTCTCCGAAACCGGCTATTTTTGTCCCCAGCCCCCGATTCGCGAAGTCAATGGCCTGAACGTTTTGAAGCTCGTCACAGGTGCGCACGCATATTCCGCACAGAACACACCGGTTGGGGTCAAAGTTAAAAAACGGGTTGGAGTCGTCAATAGGCGCTTTTACTTCCCGTGATTTCAGCCGCTGCAGCCGTTCTTTGTTTACACCGACATGGTCGGCCACACGCTGCAGAGCGCACTTGGTATTCTGTTCGCAGGCAAGACAGTCCGTATCGTGGTCCGCGATTAGCAATTCCAAGGTTACCTGCCTCATTTCATTGATTTCAGGAGTTTCGGTTCGGACAACCATCCCGTCCTGGACCTCAGTTTTACAGGAAATCGCTATTTTAGTCCACTTACCGGCGATTTCAACCAGGCAAAGCCGGCAGGCGCCTACCGGGTCCAAGTCATGATGATGGCACAGATGCGGAATGTAAATTCCTTTCCTGAGCGCCGTTTCCAGTATAGTCATGCCTTTGTCGGCCTTAACCGACTGGCCGTTTATTGTGAGTTCGATTTTGTCCGCCACTATTTACCTCCTTCATTTAAACGTCCCGGGACGCATTCCACTGCGCGAAATTTCTTCGGGCATTTTTCCAGACACATACCGCATTGGATACATTTGGATTGGTCAATCACGTGTACCTCTTTCTTCTCTCCGGAAATGGCATCAGCCGGACAGGCCTTGGCGCAGATGGTGCAACCTTTGCACTTATCAGCATCGATACAGTACGAGATGAGCGCTTTGCATGCCAGGGCAGAGCAGCGTTTCTCGTTGATATGCTCTTCATATTCTTCTCGAAAATATTTAATAGTGGTGAGCACAGGGTTCGCCGCGCTCTGTCCTAAACCGCAAAGTGAGCCGCCGTTAACCGCTTTACCGATTTCAAGAAGAATGTCGATATCTTTGGGCTGACCTTTTCCATCGACAATGTCTTCCAGGATATTCAGCATCTGCTTGGTTCCAAGCTTGCAGAGCGTGCACTGACCGCACGATTCCTTCTGGGTAAAATCAAGAAAATAACGGGCAATATCCACCATGCAGGTGGTCTCATCCATGATCACCATACCGCCTGAGCCCATCATGGAGCCGGCGGCTTTCAGCGAATCGTAGTCCACCGGCGTATCCAGGAACTGCTTCGGCAAACAGCCGCCTGAAGGTCCACCGGTCTGGACAGCCTTGAACGTTTTATCGTTGGAAATGCCACCGCCGATATCATAGATGATTTCCCGGACGGTGAGCCCCATGGGGACCTCGATCAGGCCGCAATTGTTTACCATGCCCGTTAGTGCAAAGACCGCTGTTCCCTTGCTCTTTTCAGTACCGATGGCCGACAGCCACGCGCCCCCCCGGTTGATGATCTGGGGGACATAAGAAAAGGTTTTTACATTGTTCAATAGGGTTGGCTTGTCAAAAAGACCTTCCTCAGTAGTACGGGGCCTCGGGGACGCCTTGGGCATACCCCTTCTCCCTTCCATGGACAAAGTCAGGGCGGTTGATTCGCCGCAGACAAAGGCACCGGCACCTTGAAAAAGTGAAATTTCAAAACTGAATCCGCTGCCCAGGATGTCCTCGCCAAGTAAACCCATATCAGTCGCCTGATGGATGGCGTCCTGAAGACGTTTAACGGCCAGGGGGTATTCGGCCCGCACATAAATATACCCTTTTTGTGCTCCGATGGTGTAACCGGCGATAATCATGCCTTCCAGAACAGAATGGGGCTCGCCTTCCAACACAGAGCGGTCCATAAATGCGCCGGGATCGCCTTCGTCGGCGTTGCAGACCACGTATTTTTCCTTCTCCTTAGCCTGTAATCCGGCTTCCCATTTGCGCCCAGCGGGAAATCCGCCGCCGCCTCTTCCGCGCAGGCCGGATGTTTTTAACTCCTCAATCACCGCAGTCTGTTCCATGGAGATGGCCTTTTCCAGGCCGCTATAGCCGTCATTGGCAATGTAATGGTTTATATTAGTGGGATCGATAAATCCGAAGTTGCGGAAAAGCACCCTTTGCTGGGCCTTGAAATTAGGCAGATCCCACAGTACAGGAATGTCGTAATCCCCTTTATCCCCAACGAGCCCTAACGCGAATTCAGGCAAAGGGTCATCCCCAATAATAAATTTTTCAACCAGTTCGGTTGCCCGCTTAGCTGTAACATTTTTGTAAAAAATATTCGGACCGCCTGGTTTCACAATACTGATAAGCGGCTCGGCCCAACATGGACCAAGGCAGCCCACCTCTACAATATTCGCATTGATTCCTCTTTTTTCAAATTCCTCTTGAAATGTTTTCTTGGTCTCTAACGCGCCGGCAGAGCGGCCACAGGTAGCAGCTCCAATGAAAAGCGTCGGCTCTTTGCTTTGCTGCAATTGCTTCCATTCATCGTCTGCCCGCTTTTTGATTTCACTAAATTTCATCGGCTGTCTCCTTGCTGAAAAACTTAGCCACTTTTTTCGGGGTCAACTTGGCCTCCACGTCGTCATTTATCATCACACACGGCGCCAGCGCACAGCACCCGATACAAGCGGCAGTACCCAAAGTGTATTCCAAATCTTCAGTTGTTTCCCCTTCCTTTATATTTAATTTGTCTTCAAATTCTTCAAGAATTCGCTTGGCGCCGCGAACATGGCAGGCAGTCCCCCTGCAAACGGTTACCAGGTTTTTGCCCTGTGGGGTGAATTTGAATTGCTCAAAAAATGTTGCCACCCCATAGATGCGGCTTTTAGGCAGTCCAACAAATTTGGCTACCTCGCTCATCTCAGATTCCGGAAGGTAACCGAATTCATGTTGAACTTCCTGCAAAATTGGAATCAGTTCAAAGTTTTTGCCATCGTAGCATGATAAAATTTTTTCTAAACGTTCCTCCATTATGCCTCCTTAATTTACCATCTCTCCTGTTCAAGCCTGCAGTTAAGCATAGTCATCAAAACCTCGTCCAGTTTCCTGACATGATTTTCGATCCAACGGAGAGATATATATTAAGACTTGCTCTAAATCAAGAAAAATCAGATTTTAATAACCCCGGTTATTGGATATTCAAAGGTTTCTCCCCTATAGTTCTCAATTTTCATTATGCCATTTTTAATATTTTTCACGTATTCCGGCAGGATCGGTACTTTACCTCCACCTCCCGGAAGGTCTATCATATACTGAGGTACACACATTCCCGAAATATGCCCCCGAAGTGCCTTTATGATATTTATCCCGCATTTTACGGAGGTCCCAAAATGGCAAGCCCCTTTAACCGGATCACAATGATGAATATAGTAAGGCTTCACCCTTACCATTAAAAGTTTTTTCATTAAATATTTCATGACCGTTGGGTCATCATTTATACCTTTTAACAAAACCGTCTGACAACCCAGGGGAATGCCCGCATCGGCAAGGATGGCGCATGCCTTTCCTGCTTCATTTGTTATCTCATCGGGATGATTAAAATGAGTGTTTATGAAAATCGGATGGAATTTTTTAATGATGTTTGCAAGCTGTGTTGTGACACGCTGTGGAATTATACACGGCACCCTTGTGTGTATTCGAATGATCTTAACATGGGGGGCTTTTCTAACCTGCTTTAAAATTGTGTTTATTGTATCATCTTCCAGGAGAAGAGGGTCGCCTCCTGAAAGAATCACATCATGTATTGTTCTCGTTTTTCTTATGTATTCAATCCCCTGTCTTATTGTGTCCTCGGTTACAACAGAATCAAGACCGACTTTTCTTTTTCGCAGGCAAAACCGGCAGTACATGCCGCACTTGTTTGATATCATAAACAGCACCCTGTCGGGGTAGCGGTGGGTGAGGTTTGGAACAGGAGACTGCACCTCCTCCATAAGAGGGTCTTTTGATCCCAGGGGGCTGTCAATCTCATGAATATCCGGAACCGCCTGTTTCCATATGGGGTCACCCTTCTTTGAAATCAAGGAAAGATAATACGGATTTATTCGCATGGGAAATTTTATGGCGGTCTTTTTCACCTCTTTATTGTTCACAGGCAGAAAGGTTGATAGTTGATCTGCAGAGACAATGCTGTCTGAAAGTATTTCATGCCAGTCTGAATATCCGGCTGCTAAATCTCTGTTGGAATTGAATAGGTTCTTGATTTTTTTCACCTTAAAGTATATCTGTAAATAATTGGTTCAACTGTTGAGGTTTAGCCAGTCCGATACTATACAACAGATCTACCTTAATAACAAAATTCTGAGGTGTTTTAAATGGATTTAAAAGTTTATTTAAACAAAGATGATACAGCGACTTTTAATTGCCCTGAATGTGACAGATCAAGAATAGCAGATGTATCCGAATATATAGGAGCGGCAACCGCTATCAAGGTAAACTGTAAGTGTAAATGCGGACATGAATATTCCGTATCTCTTGAAAGAAGAAGAAATTTTAGAAGAGTAGCTGATCTGCCGGGACGATATATAACCGAGGATGATTATAGAGGGGTTATGACAGTGACAGATGTGTCCTATGTCGGCATGGGTTTCAAGATGAGTTCACCCCCTAAATTTTCGACTGGAGATAAGCTTATGGTTGAGTTCAAACTGGACGACCAGCAAAGATCTCTAATAAAAAGGGAGGTGAACATAACATCTATGCGAGGCCTCCAAGTAGGAGCTCAATTCTGCACTGTTGATCATTATGACGGGTTGGGTTCTTATGTGATGCCTTGAAGATCATCCCCTTTCCGAAATTGACTGTTATGGTACGGCTTGACAGAAAAACAAAATGTTAGTTTCTTGTCAATTGATTGCCAAGCTGTAAACGGTCTTGCAGTTTTTGGTCAATAGAGTCGAGGCCGGCTATGCTGCCTTTGAGCGCACTGACTTGTGCATGGGTACTGCCGTTAATCTCTTTTATGAGTTTTGCCTTAAATTCTTCTGTCTGTTTCATCACTGTTTGGGATATGGCTTTTTTGAGCCGGTCGTCAATGTCAGATTCTATCTTTATATCCTGTTTATCAAGAGTCCCTTTTATATCAGCTGTGATTGAGCAGTCAGTTACAGCTGACAGGGCATTGCGAATAGAGCGTATGACAATGCTGCTGTCCTCTTTTGGTTCCGGAAACTGCACAGAGCTTAATATAAACTCCATTTTGGAATCAACAGCATTGCCTTTAATTACAGCATCCAAATTTAAGTTGGCCAGGGCTTTTTCCAGGATAAGGGGAAACTCTTCGCTATCGGAAATAGAAAGACCCTCTACTTTAAATCCCCGAACTGTTGCTCCAATGGTATCTTTTGACGTGTCCGGGGATACATGATTAAAATTGCCGGTTATTTTCACCAGGTCCACACCCTTGAGTTTCTTCCCATCAAATTCGCATGTTGTGGGAGCCCCAACTATACGCTGATTGTTTGTAATGTTTTTTATGGTTCCTGAAAAGTCGCCGGCAGGTACTTCAAACGAAACAGATGTATGTTTGATAAGAAGTTCAGGTAAAGGCTCGTACTCTTCAAAATGAACATTTACACCTTTCCCGCGTACAGGTTCAACTCCTTCTTGTTTTTCATCACTTTTTCGACCTTTTTCAACAATGGGCGCTATTTTATGATACCAGACAAGGCCATTTTCAACCCATTTTGCATAGGTGGGTCCAAATATCAGATGGGTCAAGTTTCCCATTCCCTGTGGAGAAAGGGAGTATTTTGAGTTTATTCTGCGGAAATCTTCCATGGGGTATTGGGGCAACTTTTTCAGGCGGCTTTGAAGCATATTTACAGTTGTGTTGAGATTTGTTCTGGTGTTTTTCAACTGGTTAATATCTTTTTCAATATCCTTTTTAAGGGTTTTAATCTCTTTTGCCGCTGTTAGAACTTCTTGAAAACCGCTGACCTTTTTTAGTTTTTTGATCTGATTTTCATATCCCTCAAATTTATTTTCATCAGGAAGTTCTTTAAGCTGTTTTTCAAAAAACTTTTTTTGTTGCTCAATATCATTCTGGAGTTTGTTTGCCTCCTCTATTGTTAAAAGCGTCTCTTTTTTTAATATGGTTTTTACATCCTTTACATCAAAAGAGGGCAGTTTTCTTTTTTTTAGTTCTTCTTGTTTTGATTTTTCCTGTGCACGGGATTTTTTTGAAACCTTAATTGCACCGGACTTTTTCCTGGGTGTATTGAATTTGACTCCATCTACAGCCATCTTATTGATAAGAATTTTTCGCCAAAGTAGATTTGATGCGTTTAAAGAAAGATCTGCCCGCATAATTTCAAATGCATTTTTCATGGGCTCATCAGGGTTGGTAACCCTCAGGCCTTTTAGCTTAAGCCCTAAGGGAAAAAGGGCTAAATCCACATCATCGAGATCCACAACCGCCCCTACAACCATAGTGCCTGTTTTTTTAATTGCCATCTTTGCAATCCCGTCAGCAAACACAATAAAAAAAACAGAAAGTGCAACCACAATACCTATAAATGCGATTAATCCCTGCCAGCGTATCCACTTTTTCATTTTCCGTCTCCTTTAAGCTGATGTTTATCCAGCCAGAGCCTTATATGCTATGTAAAGTTTACTTGCTTTAAGCATGCCCATAACCTTGGTCTTTCGAACCCATTCAAGTAGCTGCCCCCTGTATTTTTTAATAAGAACATTAAAAATAAAATAGAGCGGTATAAAAAGAGTAAGGGAAACAATCAGGCTTCCCATAACAATAGAGTTGTTAAAGTTCTCTAAACGCCATAATGTCATGTTGTAACAAGATGTCCATAGCCCATGAAGGGGCTGTGCTGTGAGTGCTTTATAGCCGATTGCATGAAAAAGGGGATCAAGCAGGTATGCAATTGCCGAAAACACTGCCCAGCCAAAAAGAAAGGCAGAAAGGTTAGCCCTGAGAAACAGTACAAGAAGCAGCACCAAAAGATTATGCGGGCAGAATACAGGTGTAAAACCAATGACCATTGAAAGACAGAAAGCAAGGCTTATCTGCCCCGGCTCGGTCTCTGAATTTAATATTGAGATGAGTTTTGCAACTATATTAATCATATGTGATCTCCTTTTTTCAAATTGCCGGATTGGCGCTTACCCAGATGTACGCAAAAAATGGTCATACCTTTGCGATTTATCAGTATTAATACAGCTTTTACTTGGTCTGTCTGCGAACGGGTTTAAAAGAAATTCTAACTTTTTTGATGCCAGAGTATGCCAAAAGCTGATTCTCATGTCAATACAATCAAAAAAAGAGGTGAAGGGGGGTGTTAAAACTAAGTGCCTTGTTAAAAGAGGCTGGGAAACAACTTTACACTTTTTTACACCTGGGATTATTTTGGTGATTTTTCAATACAGTTTTGATAGGTTGTGGCCAGGAGAGTTTGTCCTTAAATAATCAACACATCATTTCCAATAACATTCGAAATCCGTTTATGGGAACAACAACAATTGATGTAATCAGGCAGATTTCTATTTTATGCCATATATGGTGTATAAGGAAGTACATCTGTGGGATGATTAATTTGCAGGAACTCCTATGATAAACCTTCAGCACCCCTTCTACTCTATGTAAACTTCGACAATTTTGTCGAGACGATACACCAATTGTCGAAAGACGCCCAAGCTGTTAATTGATAACTACTTGTTATTCAACTGTATACACCTTGGCACGGTTCTTGATGCTATAAATGTTCAGATAGCAACTGAGTTTATAAAAAAATGCTTAAGGAGGATCAACAATGAATACTTATGAAAATATAATAATGAGAACTGAACAGCTTATGAACCGCTCTAAAAATATTGCCAACATGGAATGTTTAAGCAATGAAGATAACATGGAAGCTAAATCCCTGATGGAAACCTTAGTAAAACTTGCAGAACTTCAAAACAGTTATCCACAACACACATATACTGAATATGCTAATGATGATTACATTAAAAAAATGAATAAGTATTATATATGGTTCGAATGCTTAAATTAACTTTACCCGCTTTAAATTATCAATTGTCATAGATATTTTATGATTGAGGATCAGATAAAAATGTTTTACAAATACATTGAAGGTAGTCAATGCAGATTTAATAAGGAAGAAGAAAGCACGCGCATAGGGAAACGGAACATGTGCGCTCGCTTACCCTCTTTGGATTGATGCTTTTTTTGTCTGAGACAACTTCCTACAAGAGGAAAATAAAAGAGAAAATTAGCTTCCGTTTAGGGAGTATGATGAAATATTGGCAAGAACATATATTAAGGTGCTATCTAACCAAGACTCGTATCATCGGTCTTTCACTTCTTTTCGTGACACTTATTATTTGGTTTGTTACTAGCACTTCCCCTGATTTAGTTGAGTACTATTATAGTCGGAATTTATACCCTATAATGGTAAGCATGCTTGCTTTCATAGGAAGTATTTTACCCATCGCTCTTACAGGTTTGATTTTTATATTTTTGGTGTTATGTTATTTATGCTTGCCTGTGTACGCTTATCTCAGATATAGACGGTATGGTTTGAAGGCTTACTTCTATCATTTACTACTAATATTTGGAACTCTGAGCGGATACTTACTTTTCGTGGTTGTATTTACTTTCATGCTTAATCATCACCGGCAATCTGAAATGGAACTATTTCTCCTTCCTGAAAAAGTGGGAGAAGCAAGTCTTGAAAAGATATTAACCTATACTTCGGAAAAAGCTAATGTATTGAGTGGAAGCTTCCCCAAGAACTCAGAAGGATGTAGCGAATTCAATTTTGATTTAGCAAAGCTTGATGCTTTTATTGAGCAAGAGCAAAGCCGTTTTCTCGAATCACACCAATTGCCGGCTATTAAAACTGCCACTACTAAGTACTTTTTCTTTGGCAATATTTGGTTGGGGCTGGGTTTTGCAGGCCTGTATCAACCATTTGTAGGCCAGCCTGCCATTCCTCCTGGCCTGCCTAACCATTCCATGCCTTTTGTCATAGGTCAT
Source organism: Desulfobacteraceae bacterium (assembly GCA_030619585.1). Lineage (GTDB taxonomy): Bacteria > Desulfobacterota > Desulfobacteria > Desulfobacterales > SURF-7 > JAUXBD01. The sequence goes on along the minus strand of JAUXBD010000001.1, from coordinate 8,730 downwards.
GAGCGAGGCCATTTGAACGGTTTTGCTAGTGAAGCTGGTGCAACATTACTTTCTTTGCAAACTATGTTTCATTCGCAAGATGTCAGGCTACAATATTTAGCTTTACTTAGTTTGTGGAGTAAAGAAAATTTTCCTAAAAATATTAATACACATGTGGCAAGAGATATTGAATGTTTCGAGAATGATTGGAAACAAGTGCAACGATTCATATTGAGAAAACTTGCCACTAAAATAAATGACTATTATCTAAAAATATCAGGGCACAAAGATGGTGTGAAAAGTTATGACAGGGGTTTTTCCTTAGCCTTAGGATATTATTATAAGTACATCATGGGTAAAGAAAACTAATGAGATATTGAGGGGGCGGATTTATCTTTGCTATTCCCAGAAACGGATGGGGAGTTTTTCAAATTGATGCGACTTTTACGAGATCCGGTCTTGCTTGTGCAAGTCGTGCTATTCCCCACAAAACACCTTCCTGAAGGCTCTCGTTTTCAATAAAATTGCTGCCGGGTCTTGAGTAAGAGATCAGTATTTTATGGTATTCATCTGCAAGTTTATTATGCCGTGACATTATCTCTCCCATTGCTTCGGGAGCTCCCCAGCCAATTCCACCGGATTCATCATTAAGGCTCCACATTAGACGGCGCATTACAATACGCGCAGACTCCATTTCGTGATCGGCAAGCCTCGAAACAACAATTCCCATGGCGGTTACTGCCCTTGCTTTTAAAAGTGCGTCATTGCTGCATAAAAACGAAAAAAGCGGGTTGACAACCCGTCTTGCAGAAACCCCTTTGATCTCTTCAATCTGTTTTTCAAAATCATCTTCGAAAAGCAGTTGCCGGACTTTTTTTTTAAGCGCTCTGCCTGTGACCGTTTTTTTCTTCATGACTTAAGGTAGCGCGCTGTCGCGCGGGCTTTTTAATATTTTTCAGGCCGCAGATTAACACAGATGAACTCAGATTTTTTATTTGTTTTATCCGCGTTAATCTGCGTTAATCCGCGGCCAACAAACATATAATTGGCAAATATCATTATAAATAAAATGGGATCTCCTATACTATTAAATTAGCGAGCTGACTCAGGGAAAAAGTGTTTGATCTCATCAAACTCTCTATCTATTACCGGTCGCCACCTGATGTCGTACAATATTTCAGATCCTAACCTTGATACAGGGCGAAATACAGCTGCCTGCATCTCCAAAAAAGACTCGGCGTTATATGAAACCCAAAACACCTTGTCCATCTGCAGGTTGAAATCAATGCATACATTTTTAACCAAATCCTGATATGTGTTTTTTAAACAAAAGCCCTCTTTTGTCTCAGCAGCCATAACTATTATGGGCTTTAACATATGCACACCTGGTTTTTCATCGGAAAGGTCGATTATAGTGATAAGGTAAGACCCAGGCCACCAGCTTACAGGTTTGCGATCGCCCTTTTTTTTCCCGTCCCAGCGGTATTTTCCATTAAATACTATCATTTCTCATGGTGTCCTCCTATTCATCCCACTTGATACAATCGCTTATGCAGTGTTTTATTACTTCATTTACATCTGCATCGGGATATTCATCAAGTTCGACTACTTCAACATAGCCAGCATGGTTCATTCTGAAAACCAAAGGACATAAATCAGTGCAAATACCGCACAAAATACACTCGCTTAGTTCAACTACAGGTCTTCTCATAGTAACTTTAGGTTCTACTCCTCTATTTCAAAAGCACCCTTTGAAGCGCCACACGGGGGACACGCCCAGTCATACGGCAGGTCTTTGAAAGCTGTACCCGGATCAATTCCGTTTTCAGGGTCACCTTCTTTGGGATCATAAACATAACCGCATACTTCACATACATACATATTTATTTACAGCTTGTCTCCTATTTTAACTAAAGTAACGTTTAAGCAACCCTTCAAAAGCTCTACTATGCCTTGATTCATCTTTACACATCTCGTGAACCGCATCGTGGATAGCATCAAGGTCCAGTTCCTTAGCTCTGGTCGCTATTCCTTTTTTCCCCTTGCAGGCGCCGTATTCAGCTGCTACTCTTGCTTCAAGATTGGCTTTTGTGTCGGCTACCAGCACTTCCCCAAGCATTTCGGCAAACCTTGAAGCATGATCTGCCTCTTCAAAGGCAATTCTCTTATATGCTTCAGCCACTTCAGGATAACCTTCCCGGTCTGCCTGGCGACTCATGGCAAGGTACATCCCCACTTCAGTGCACTCGCCTGTGAAGTTGGCCCTAAGGCCTTCAAGGATCTCTTCATCAACCCCTTTTGCTACTCCTATGTTATGACCATCTGCCCATATCAACTCATCACTTGAGCTCTGTAAATTAAACTTACTTGAAGCTGCTCCGCACTGGGGACATTTATCAGGCGCACTTCCACCTTCATGAACATAACCGCATACTGAACACACATAATTTGCCATTTAACTTCTCCTTATCTTAGTGGTTTTCGTTTAACTCCTGTTGGATTTAATAATTAAGGATTTATGTTAATCCCCCAAAACCTTAAAATTGTACAATATATAATTGAGACATAATTGTATCATGCTATAAACTATAGGAGTATGGTCATCCTGCTCCATGCTGGGCCTTTAATACGTCTATATCCAGAGGTTCGCCTTTCTTTGGGTCCAGCTTGAGCTCAATGGCGCTGTTTGGGCACACATTTTCGCATACTCCGCAACCCATACAGTTATCGAAATCGATAACAGCTTTTTCGTTGTCTTCATCCATGCTGATCGCATTAAAGTGGCATGCTTTTTCATCAACGCAAGTTCCGCAGCCGATACAATCATCAAGTACCCGGGCAACATAACCGGAAGGCGCCATAATGGGAACCGCACCTTCAAGAAGGTTCCACATTCTGATACCAAGACAGCAACAGCTACAGCAGTTACAGATCATGGCAAAGCTGTTGCCTAGGTCTTTTTTGAACCAGGCTGTATGGACAAAACCTTTTTTATGGCAGTCTTCCAGGATTTTCACTGCCTCTTCCTGGGTCCCTTTCCGAAATTTCTGATTCTGGTCCCTTATGAAAGCTGAAAACGGGTCTCCCACAAACAGGCACACCTCCATTGGATCTTCAAGACATGGTTCTAAAGAGGTCATCCTGCAGGGGCAGGTGCCTATGGATACAGAGTCCGGATTGTTCAAGATTATGTATTTTGCATTCTCAAATGGAACAACCTTCTCTGATACAGGGAGTTTCAGATTGTTTTCCTGGGTGAAAAGTTTTACAGCATCTTTTAGCTTGAGAACTTTGGCATTATAAACACTTGTTTCAACTGTCTCCCCGGCCTCGGCTATCTGCTGGTAGTATGCTCCCATCATCTCATCAAGTCCGTCTCCCAATTCATATGGAAGTTCTTTTGTCGGAATACCTATATTTTTTACAACATGGTTAATGAAGTGCTGTATATACTTTAAATAGAGGTACGCAGGGAAAAAATCATTTTTTTTCTCCAGTTCATAAAACTCATACATGGCTTTGGTTGAATCGTTATGCATGTTTTCTTCCCCCAATTTTTTTTGTGAAATTTTAAAAAGGTTCAGATTCCCCAGCACTCTTTCAGATAAACGTAATTATTTATAAGCAGTTTCATATATATTGGCTCAAGCTTTAACATCTCTTTGTCTTTATATCGTAGCCACTCTGAAAGCCATGCAAACCTTATTGCAACAATCAACTCAAAAAGATACTCCCAGCTCAAACCTGAAAAAATTTCAGCCTTTTTCAGGTTTTTTGAAAAATCTTTAATCAGATTTCCTGAAAGGCTTTCAGGGTCCTCAATTCCGATGCATCCCATGAGGTTTGCAGCATCGTATATTTCAGGTTTATGGCCAAGAAACTCCCAGTCAATAACAGTATTTATATTGTCTTTCGACCAGATTATATTTAAAGAGTGATAATCTCCATGGCAAAACGCATTGGGCAGCTTATCATGCGCATCCATGAATCGGATTTCAAGAAAATCTACCACCGGTTTGATTTGCCCTGTCAATTCCGGATTGTAAAGCTTTATCTGGTCAACCAGTTCATAGATATATTTTTTTATGGAAAATGGACTTGCGTTATCAGAGTAAGGCACATTTGAAGATTTTGCCCGTAACTTGATAAGAAAATCAGCAAGAACCTTGCCCCTCCATTGATCAAAAACATATCCGGGTCGGGTTAAACTCACACCGTCAACAAAAGGGGCAAGCTGCCAGAACCTGTCGTCACAGCTTATAATATATTCCTTTTTGCTATTACATATATAGGGCTTAATTTCCCTTAAGCCCTGCTGAAAAAGATGCTCAAGGGAATGTATTATTCTAAGCTTGTGATCTATATCTTCGTCAAATATACTTTCGATAATATACAGTCGGTCATTATTGTCCTGAATAACAATTCTTATTTCACACCGCTCAGGACTGCCTGCAATTTCAATATCCCTTCTTATTTTTTTAACCTGCAAATCCCACAAACCTGCAGCTTTAACCACAGAGTTAAATATTTCCATTTTAAATTATTGGGTTGAGATCTATTTTTTATCCACCCTGTGCACTCAGGTAATCATCATATTGGGTTTCCAGGAAATTCTTGTGCTTGGCTTCCTCATTGGCCAATATTTTGAATACTTTCTGCAATTCTTCGGTTTCCACTCCTTCAACAAGGCTGCTGTAGAATTTAAATGCCTGCTCTTCACGTTTCATAGCCACAATAAGAAGATCTTGATACAGCATACCCGGCTTGTACTCTATCTCTGTCATATAGTCACTGATCTTAAGGTCGGTAGCCGGCGTTAAATTGTAACTTTCAATTTTTTCCCGGTTGTTAGCTATATCCTCAAGCATGGCATAATGCTTCTTCTCTTCAACAGCAAACTCTTCAAGAGCCTGTTTCATCCCTGACATGCTTTCCTCATCCTTAGCTTTCTCATAGAACTCTGCAGCCTGGTTTTCCTTTTCCATGGCGTACTTGATGACATCTTCGAAACTTTCAAACTTCATACTCTTTCTCCTTGTTATATTAAATTTATTTTCTATTTTTTTATTTAAACAGGCATTGCACCTGTCATCACTGCACAATTGACACGAAAAACAGTCTTTACACGGATGCTTGCTACACTGTCCGGGCATTTTTTCAGGAACATAAATTTTCCCTTTTAAGCCTATTTGTTCAATAAACGGCATAAGATTTTCAACCTGTGCTATTATAATTTTGCTGTATAGATAGGGTAGAGAAAATTATTATTTTTCGGCCTTTAAGCAGTAGCACAGGTCCAGGATTCTAAAAATCTAATATTTAAGCTCCTCTATGTTTACCTTGTCTTTAAAAAGATTGTAAACCCATATTTGATATCCAATAACAACAGGTATAAAAATGATAACAACGGTTAGCATAATCTTCAAAGTCAAAGAGCTTGATGATGCATTATAAGCTGTAAGGCTGTGTGCGGCATCTATACTTGAGGGAAACAGGTTTGGAAAAAGCCCGATAATCCCGAAAAAAGTGCAGCCCACAATTGTAAGCGCTGATGAAAACCATGCCCTAAACCATGCACCGGTCAAAATAAAAAATTTTACACCCGCAAGAGCAACAACAGCTATAAGTGGCACCACAAAAAGTATCGGATGAGCAATATAATTGTCATACAAAGGAGTTGCAAATTTTGTGGCCACCAGAAATGCCACAGCTATGAATAAAAGCACGGGCCACAGCTTGTTTGCTGTGGCAGCAGCCCTTTGGTGCAAATCACCTTCCGTTTTTATACAAAGCCATATAGCACCATGTTCAAGAAAAAGGAACAAAAAAAGAGCTCCGCCAAGAAGACCATATGGATTTAGCAGAGAAAAAAGGGTCCCGTGATAACCACTGCCGTCAAAAGGAATGCCTTTAAAAATATTTGCAAAAGCCACCCCGAATAAAATAGCAGGCAGTACGCTTCCAATAAATATACATGTGTCCCAGATCTTCTTCCACCTTGTGTCTTCAATCTGGCCGCGGAATTCAAAGGAGACACCCCTAAGAATCAAGGCAAATAAAATAAGCATCAATGCAGAATAAAGGGATGAAAACATTGTGGCGTATACCAGAGGAAAAGCTGCAAAGGTAACACCTCCTGCAGTAATCAGCCATACTTCATTGCCGTCCCACAAGGGGCCTAAAGAGTTTATCATTACCCTTTTATCCTGTTCGTTTTTTCCCAGAAACGGGTAAAGTGTGCCAATACCAAAATCAAAACCATCAGTCATAAAAAATACTGCCCAAAGCAAACCCCATAAGAAAAACCATATTGATTGTAAATCCATTTGTACCTCCATTTAAAGTTGCGGTATTTTTACATACAACCCCTTAAAAACTCGATGCTATGCAGCGCTTATCTCCGGCCCTTTAATCGCGTTTTTACCAATAAGATAGAATCCGGCCGCCCCGAGCAGCCCGTAAATCAGAATAAAACCAACAAGAGTTGTAAGTACCTGGCTGGTTGCGATAGGAGAAACAGCATCACTGGTCTTCATAAGGCCGTAAACTATCCATGGCTGTCTTCCCACTTCAGCTACAATCCACCCAAGTTCTATCGCAATATAGGGTAACGGTATTGAGAAGAGCATAATTTTTAAAAACAATGGGTTTTCAACAAGACGGTTTCTTAAAAACCATCCGATCAGGGTAACAAGACAAAAATAAAATCCAAGACCCACCATCAATTTAAAAGCGCCAAACGTGATCAATACCGGCGGCCTTTCATCCTTTGGAAATTCTTTTAATCCTTTTACTTCCGCATTGAAATCGTGGAAAGCAAGCAAGCTCAAGCCGCCTGGTATTGGGGCAAATTCAATAAAGTTTTTCTCATTTTTTTCATCAGGAATAGAAAACAGATATACAGGCGCTCGCTTTGAAGTTTCCCAGTGAGCATCAAGAGCAGCTAATTTTGCCGGCTGGCTGTGAGCAAGGTCTGCCCCATGGAGATGTCCTTCAAAGACCTCAATAAAGGAAAAGACAAGACCAACTACCAAAGCGATTTTAAAAGACCGGGTAAAAAACTCGATGTTTTGTTTCTTTAAAAGATGATACGCACTGATTCCCATAACAAAAAATGCACTCAGAATATAGGCAGCACTTACGGTATGGATAATCTCAAGAACTGCAAATTTTTGTGTGATAATTGCCAGGAAGTCCGTAAGCTCGGCCCTGCCGTTTCTGATCTCATAGCCAACCGGATGCTGCATCCAGGCATTGGCAATGAGGATCCATATGGCGGAAAATGACCCTGCCAGTGCCACCAGCCACATCACAATGGCATGGGCTTTTTTGGAGATTTTATTCCAACCAAAAATCCATACGCCAATGAGCGTGGACTCCAGGAAGAAGGCGGTGGTGGCCTCAATTGCAAGAAGTGATCCGAAAATATCACCCACATATGCTGAATAACGGGACCAGTTTGTACCGAATTGAAATTCAAGTGTGATCCCGGTAACAACGCCCAAAGCAAAATTGATCAAAAACAACTTCCCCCAGAACTTTGTCATATGAAGGTAAGTTTCATCTTCCGTCTTCACATACATTGTCTCCATGTAGGCAATGAGAACGGACAGCCCAAGAGTCAACGGGACGAAAAGAAAATGAAACATGGTTGCTGCAGCGAATTGCAGACGTGATAGTAAGAGAACATCCATTTGATCTCCTTTTTAATAAGAAGTTTTTAAAAATAAAGCAAAATCAAGTCTTGCAAGGCCGGGTTTAGGGGTTGATTTTTTTTGCGATTTCCTTCCCATAATCGTGGGCCATACCGATACCACCGCCAAGGTGGCCTGATTTAAGCATTAAAGGCCCGCTTACCATATCCATTTTAAAAATATTTTTCATTGTACCATATATACGCTCGGGTGCCTCGCCACTCCATCCAAAAGAGCCGAAAGAGCCTCCGACTTTTCCATCAAGTTCAGCTTTTTCAGCCAGAAACAGAAATGTTTTCATGCAGTTCATTAAATCGCCGTGGTAAGTTGCCGAACCGAAAATATAGGCATCGTAGCCATCAAGTTCGTTTACTTTTCCCACTTTTTTTGTTTCAATCATAACTGCATCAACCCCCATCATTCGGATTCCTTCGGCAATAAACTCGCCTATAACTTTCGACTGACCTGACCTGGTGGAATAAACAACAAGTGCTTTAGCCATATCAATAAATCCTTATATTTTAATTTCAGTTACTTTATCCTGTTATCAACGCCAGCCCCTTGACAATCCGGTGTATAGCAAGTGTTATCAATAAACTCGCACTTTTGTTTACATGACGGACACTCATCCGGTGGGATTGCTTTCTCTGTGGTATACCCGCATTTTGAACATTTCCAGTTTGCCATTATTCTATCTCCTGTCAATCATCTGTTAAATTTTTTCAGGTTACGAGGCTTCCTGAGTCCACCGCGTAACTTGAAACATATACTTTGCAATTTTTACGCTTTCCAATGGCCATGCAGGGTGCAGTACTCTCGGGCCGTCACACTATCGGCCTCAATTTTAAAAGTAGCTTCAGGCACATCTCCAGGATTGAGAAACTGTGTGTAAACCTTGTCGCCGGCAATAATTTCTATCCACTCAATGTAATGTTTCTCCTCCATGGGGTGGGCCACTTCGCCAACTTTTACCTTGAATCCGCCGTCAATTTTTTCAATAACCGGCACATGCTTTTCTTTTGCCGCATCTACAGTGTTAAGTCGGAGGCCAAGCGGG
>JAUXBD010000060.1 GCA_030619585.1 Desulfobacteraceae bacterium | reverse complement strand
TGGAAGTGGGTAGAATGCTCGTTTATTCTATAGATTATCAGCAGGCTTTAATAATTGAAGATAAACTGTCAAAATATAAAAACAGCTCTTTTATGGTTTCAAATAGAAATGATGAAAAAGAGGGAAAGCCTGTTTTGGCTAAAGATAAAAAAGAGTTATATAATATTATGATAGGCGCTGGAAAAAAAGGACTTACTATTCAGAGGTATAAAGGTCTTGGGGAGATGAATCCGGATCAGTTATGGACAACAACCATGGATCCGGAAAAGAGAACTATGCTTCAGGTAGAAGTTGAGGATGCTGAAAAGGCAGATGAAATTTTCACCTTACTAATGGGGGAAGAGGTTGAACCAAGGAGAAATTTTATTCAAACCAATGCACTGGATGTGGCAAATCTGGATCTTTAATTTTATAAAAAATTAAAGTTGTACGGTAATATAAAACCCCTGTTTCCCCGTAGAAGAACAACAAGAATTACCAATAGCTATAACTGTTTCACCTATCATTATATCATCGGAACTGCCCATTTCAATTAAAGGTAGGTTTTCACTGGAAGATATTTTTAATACAGCAAGATCTGAATCCGTGTTTGCCCCCACAACTTTTGCTCTAAACTCACGCTCATCTTTTAGAACAACGGTTATGGTTCCGGCTCTATTTATAACATGCGTGTTTGTTAGAATAAAACCCCGTTTTCCATCGATAATTACACCAGAACCAAGACTGCTTCTTTTATGTTTTGGGTCAAATCTGTTATCAAAAAAGTCTCTAAAAAATGAGTCAAAACCAGGATCTATTCCAAAGCTTGAAAAAGGATTTGACTGTCTGTAAACTTCATACTCGGAACTGATATTTACAACAGCTGGGCTGACAGTTTGAACTGCATTAACCACCGGGCTTTTTGTACGCTCATCTTCCGCAGAAACCAAGTTGCAATAAAAAAAGCTGAAAAGCATGAAGTTAAATAAAAAGAGGTAGATTAGATAGTGGTTTTTTTTATTGCTTTGCATCTTAAGTTTTGCCATTCTTAAAAATTTTATTAACATAATATTATTAGGAAAAAGGCTGTATGCTTAATATAAAATATAGATTAAGGACATAAATACCATGGGTTTAAAAACTATTCAAGATATCTTGCCTTTGGTGGAACAAGCAAGCCGTTATCTTGGTTCGGAGATAAATACGGTAAAAAAAGAAAAGAATTCTGTTAAAATAAGTATATGCCTTGCTTTTCCTGAACTTTACGATATCGGTACATCACATTTCGGTTTGCAGATTCTTTATCATATATTAAACAAAAACAAGGATATATCTGCGGAAAGGGTGTTTGCACCAGGTGTTGACATGGAAAGCTATATGAGGTTATCAAATATATCCATTTCATCCCTTGAGTCAAAAACGCCCTTGAATGAATTTGATATAATTGGCTTTAGTCTTCTTTATGAACTTAACTTTACAAATATTCTTACCATACTTGATTTAGCCAAAATCCCTTTTTTAAGTTCTCAAAGAGATGGTTCCCACCCGATTATAATAGCTGGAGGGCCCTGTACCTGCAACCCGGAACCTGTTGCCGATTTTTTTGATGCAATGGTTGTTGGGGATGGTGAAGAGGTGGTTTTAGATATAGCCCAAACATGGATTAATTGGAGGTATGCTCAAAATCGAGATCGGGAAGAACTCTTAATAGAGCTGTCCAAAATTCAAGGGGTATATATACCCTCCTTTTTTAAAACAGAATATAATAGAGATGCTTGTCAAAAACTTTTGCCTAAATTTTCCAATCACAGTATTGTTAAAAAAGCAGTTGTTAAAAACATCAGCAAGGAAAACTTTCCAGACAAACCCATTTTACCGTTTGGAAGGCCGGTGCACGACAGGTTGCGCCTTGAGATTGCCAGGGGGTGCAGCAGGGGATGCCGATTTTGCCAGGCAGGCATGATTTACAGGCCGGTGCGGGAAAGATCTGAAAAAGACCTTGTTCTTTTAGCTGATAAAGGAATTGCTGAAACAGGCTATGAGGATCTGTCTCTTTTATCTTTGAGCACGGGTGATTACAGTTGTTTAGCGCAGCTTATGGAAACACTCATGGGAAGATACAGATCTGAAAAAATATCAATTTCTCTGCCATCTATTCGTGCAGACACTTTAACCCCAAAACTTATGGGGTTAATTAAAGAGGTAAGAAAGACCGGTTTTACAATAGCGCCTGAGGCGGGAAGCCAAAGATTAAGAAATGTTATCAATAAGAATATTACAAAAGAGGAGATAATTAACACTGTCAACAATGCATTTGATATGGGTTGGAATATTATAAAGCTATACTTTATGGTTGGGCTTCCCACTGAAACAAAGGAAGATTTAAGGGAGCTTATAGAACTTGTAAAAGATATCAGAGATTTTAAGGTTTTTAAGGGCAGAAAAAAGAAAATTAATGTAAGCGTTGCAACGTTTATCCCAAAAGCCCACACTCCTTTTCAATGGGAACCTCAGATATCTTTGGAAGAATCAAAAAAGAGGATTAATTTTGTAAGGGAAAATTTAAAGATAAGAGGGGTAAATGTAAAATGGCAGAATCCGGAGGTAAGCGTTATTGAGGGTATGTTTGCAAGGGGTGATAGAAATTTGAGTGGGCTACTTACAACAGCATACAACAAAGGGTGTCGGCTTGATGCATGGACAGATAAATTTAAATATGACATTTGGAAAGAGGCTATTTGTGAAGTAGGTGTTGATATTGATTTTTATACAACTAGAACAAGAAGTATATCCGAGCCTCTGCCCTGGGATCATGTTGACATTAGAGTGAAAAAAGAATTTTTAATTAGGGAGAAAGAGCTGGGCATAGAGGAAAAAAAGACACCAGACTGCAGAAGGGATAAGTGTAATGCGTGTGGTGTTTGCGATTTTAAAGAGATCGAACCGCATCTTGTAGATGCTTGCACTAAAGACAGCAAGTTGTTGAAAAACAAAAAGAATACCGAGCCGACATATAAAAAGATAAAAATAAGTTACTCCAAAACAGGGGAGGCAAAATATTTTGGTCATCTTGAACTTGTCAACATTTTTTTAAGGGCCATAAGAAGAGCGAAAATACCGGTAAAATATTCAAAGGGATTTCATCCAAAACCCAAAATAGCTTTTGAAGACCCTCTGCCCATAGGCATGGAAAGCCTTTATGAAAACTTTCATTTGACCGTGGAATCCAACATCGGACTTAAAAACATATTTGAAAGTTTGAAAATCCAGCTTCCCGTAGGAATAGATCTTGTTGAGTGCAATTACAACCATAAAGAAAACAATAAAGACGTTGAAAAGTCAGATATATATTCAATTAAAATGGACAAATATGTATTTGATGAGAAAAAATTAAATCTATTTACAAACAGTTCAGAGTTTTTCATTACCCGTGTAAATAAGAAAAAACGATGTAAGGAGATAGACATTAAAAAGATTGTTTTAAATATTGAAATAAAAGAAAAAAACATATTAAATATGCAGATAAAAATAATGGAAAACTCAAAAATCAGGCCTATGGAGATAATAAAAGAAATATTTAAACTTCCTGAGGAAACAGTTAAAATGGCAAAGGTCGTCAAGGTTTCGAGTAAGGAAAATTAATGGTATTGTAAATCCTGAAGAAAATGTAACTGACATATAACTTTATGCAAAACAGCAATATTTGTGGAAATATCATACCAAGACAACAAAAGAGAAAATGATATGTATAAAGAGCTTATAATAAACATTACAGAAGACGAAACGCGTGTGGCTTTGTTGGAAGACGGAACAGTTGTGGAATTATTTGTGGAGTGGGAATATGACTCACATGTTAGTGGAAATATTTACATGGGAAGGGTGCAAAGGGTTCTTCCTGGCATGCAGGCAGCTTTTGTTGAAATCGGTCTCGAGCAGGCAGCATTTCTATATGTTGATGATGTAATTGCAGATGATATCAGAGAGTTTGAAAAAATTTTTTTAGATAATGGCGATGAAGAAAATGATAATCAACCAGGAGTTGAAAATGAGAAAATATCCCACCTTAAAATGGATTGCAAAATTGATGATCTTATTTCAGAGGGGCAGGAGATTGTAATACAGGTTGCAAAATCCCCGATTGGAAGCAAGGGCGCCCGTATCACCTCACACATATCTCTTCCCGGAAGGCTTCTTGTCCTTATGCCAACCGTAGACCACATTGGTATTTCAAGGCGAATTGTAGATGAAGAGGAGAGGGACAGATTAAAGGATATGGTTCTGTCCTTAAGGGAAAAAAATCATGGTTTTATTGTTAGAACAGCCGGAGAGGGAGTTAAGAAAGAAAAGATCGCATCAGAGATGTCTTTCCTTGTTAACCTATGGGAAAGCATACAAAAAAAGAGCCAAACAGCAAGAGCCCCCGCTGTTTTACACAAAGAGCTTACTGTAACCCTTAGGGCGGTGAGAGATCTTTTAACACACGATGCTGATAAGATTCTGGTGGATAACCAATCAGCATATGGTGTTATAATTTCGTTTCTTGAAGAATTTATGCCCGGTCTTGTTAGTTCTGTTGAGTTGTATAAAGGGTTGGAACCAATTTTTGAGGCACATAATTTAGAAGGGGATATTCAACGCGCCCTAAAAAAGAAAGTATGGTTAAAATCAGGTTGTTACATCGTAATTGAGCAGACGGAAGCGCTTGTGGCCATTGATGTAAACACGGGTCGGTATACTGGAAAACATAATTTTGAGGAGACTATTTTAAAAACCAACCTGGAGGCGGTAAAGGAGATAGCCTACCAGGTGAGGTTGAGAAATTTAGGCGGGATAATAATTGTTGATTTTATAGACATGGAAAGAAAGAGCAATCGAGAAAAGGTGTTTAATGCCCTTAAAGATGCGCTAAAAAAGGATAAAAGCAAAACAAACGTTCTCCCACTGTCAGAAATGGGCCTGATTCAAATGACAAGAAAGAGAACAAGAAAATCCCTCACCAAGCTATTGTGTGAACCCTGTTTTTACTGTGAAGGAGACGGATACCTAACATCAAAAAGGTCTATGTGTTATAATTTGTACAGGGAAATAGTAAAAGAGGCCAGGGATATGGTGGGTGGAAGGCTTACCTTGAGAGTAAACCCTGAAATAGCGGAATTGCTGCATGGCGAGAAGAGCGGCCTTATATCCTCAATTGAAAAAAAGTTGTCTAAACAGATCGTTATATATCCTAATCCTGATTTTCATATGGAAGAATATGACTTTTTTGAGATTTTAAACAAATGATATAAAGCCCGCGAGCGTAAATCTATATGCAATAAGCAAAAGCGCAAAACCACCACACGGTTTTATAACCTTGACATAAATCTTGATATATGGTTTGTTTCAACGTTTAACCCAAAATAAGCTGTTTTTATTATAGAAGAATTTTTAATATATTAGGAGTAGTTATCATGAAAAGGACATATCAACCAAGTAGAATTAAACGGGCAAGGACGCATGGTTTTCGCAAAAGAATGTCAACAAAACAGGGGCGAAGAATTTTAAAAAGGCGAAGAGCAAAAGGGAGAAATCGTTTAGCCGTTTAAAATATGGTCATAGGTGGCACGCGTCTTAACAGAAAAGAGAAAACCTTTGGGATATTTTGTTTTTAACTTTATTATTATCCATACCATCATCTTGGGGGTTGATAAACAATTGCACAACTTTTCTTTACAAAAGAGCGAGAAAATTTTAAAGCGGAAAGATTTTATAAATCTATCTAAGGGTGGCCATAGAGTTTTTAACAAATACTTTATAGCTGTTTTCGGCAAAGGTATTCACAGCCGAACGCGCGTGGGAATTACCGTGACAAAAAAAAATGGATGTGCAGTTAAGAGAAACAGGATCAAAAGGGTTGTAAGAGAATATTTTCGTTTACATAAAAACGGAATTGATGGCACGTGGGATATTAATATCATAGCTAAAAAAGAGGCTTCGACTATATCTATAAAACAGGTTTTTATATCACTGCAAAGTGTTTTTGAGAGTATAGCCAGGAGAGCCCAAATTGAATCTGGTCATTAAGAGAATATCTCTCTTTATAATAAGAGCATATCAAATCACCCTATCTCCCTTGATGGGTCGTTCTTGTAGATTTTATCCATCCTGCTCAGAATATGCTTATCAAGCCATTTTAAGCTATGGTCCGGTGAGGGGAAGTTATCTTTCTTTCAAAAGGATAATGAAGTGCCACCCATTTCACGCCGGCGGATATGATCCTGTCCCCTGTAAAAAAGATAAATATTGAAGGTAACTTAGGAGATTAATATGGAAGATCAGGGACGCATGTTTCTTGCAATAGCTCTTTCTTTTCTTGTGTTTTTTTTGTGGAGCTATTTTTTTACTGAAAAACCGGAGGTGCAAAAAACAGAAAAGGCAACAGAACAAACAATCGAGGAAAAGGAAGATTTCTACAAACAAGAAAGTGAAAATATAGCTAAAGAAAATGATGAACACTTAATAAAAGAGGTGCAAAAACCAACTTTTGAAACACGGGCCGAGGCGTTAAGAGAACCAAGGAGTATACTGGTAAATAGTCCTTTTTACTCAGTTACCATATCAGAAAAGGGAGCGTCATTTAAAAGTTATGTACTAAAAAAATACAGGGAAAAAATAGATAAAAACTCTCCACCAAAAGAGATGGTTATAAATGACAAAGAGGAAGGTATTATTCGGTTCGAAACTACTGCGGGAAGCCTGGGTAACTTGGATAAGGTTGTTTACAAGGCAGATATCTCATCAGACAATATAGATGCCACCAAAACACCAAGAGTTATTAATTTCATATGGGTTTCACAGCACGGCATAACAATTAAGAAAAGTTTTAAGTTCTATCCTGATTCCTATCTTATTGGATTAAAAATAACCATAATAAACGAGTCAGACACAGAATTTAATAATGAGGTAAAGGTCTCTTTAGACAGCTTTGACCACACAAAAATGGGAAGAATTGGATTTGAGGGTCCAAGTGCATTTATAGATAATAAGCTTGAGAAGATAAAAACAAAAAAGATTGAAGAGAAAAAGATGGTCAATGGAAAAGTCGGCTGGGTATCTGTACAGGACCAATATTTTATATCAAGCATAATACCTAAAAACATTGTAGCTGCCGCAATAAAAATAGATAGAAAAAAAGAAAATTTAGTTGAAACAGCATATGTTGTTTCAACCGGAACAATCAAGGCGGGGACAGACAAAGATTTTGAGTTTGACATATATGTGGGCCCGAAAAGTGTAAAAATATTAAAAGGCTTTGAAAATAGCTTAGATAAGGCTGTTAACTTCGGGTTTTTCGATTTTATAGGAAAACCCTGTTTATGGTTACTGAATTTCATATATGACAATTTGGTCCAAAACTATGGTGT
>JAUXBD010000025.1 GCA_030619585.1 Desulfobacteraceae bacterium | reverse complement strand
GGGTAAATATCTGCCATAGATGAAACTCGGAAAGCCTAACGGGCCAGAGCATTAGATAAGAAACCAGCGGGGTATTCATCCAGTGTTTAACAACAAGCTCCAACACATAAATAGTTGCGTAAATGATTAAAAGGTTTTTACAAAGCGGTGTTAAGCCTGACCTGAATTCATAAGATATGTTTGAACGGTTGTATCGCATTTTTTCCTCTGCTGTCAGGCCCCTAAGAATTTGTGTATTTTATCGATTTATGCGATCTAAAGTAAGTGTTTACCGATTAATCAAAGGATATCATATATCATATGAAAAATGTCAACTTTATCCGGTTCTTGTATGGTTTTTAATCCAGGTGACTAAATTATCTTTATTTTCTGTATCAAATTGGATATCATCTTTGCCAGGCATCATTTGATTATTGTAAGCCGTATTCCTTCGGATACAGAGGAATAAAAAATTCATGAAATCATCAAAAAACTCCAAAATTTCCAAACCTTTTGAAAAACTTGGAGAGATGTTTGAAAAAAAATCTATCAAACTGCCCACCTGTTCCACCCCCACAGATAAAGCACATGAACCGATAGACACAATCAAGCCTGATATAGAACACACAATCGAACCTGATACAAAGCCTGATAGAGAGGATGATGAAAAACTTTTTTATAAGGCCATGGCTGGTGTAATACCCTCCACATGCAATAATAAAGTAGAGATACAACCTAAACCTTCTAAAGCAGGTTATCCAATCATTGACAATGAAGCCCATACTATAAGAAAACTTGATGAACTTCTAAAAAGCGGCAAGGGGTTTGTAGTTGCAGACACACCGGAATACATTGAGGGCACCTGTTATCATGCAGATCCAAGAATTACAAAACGTCTTCACAAAGGTGATTATTCAATGCAGGCCAATATCGATCTTCACGGTCTTTATGTTGCCGAAGCAAAAGAGGCTTTTGATATTTTTTTAAAAAACTCCATATCAACAGGAATACGCGCCGTACTTATCATTCATGGCCGTGGGTTATCCTCGCCTTCAAAGCCGGTTTTAAAAGCCAAAGTCAGAGAATGGCTCACCAGAGGCGTCTGGCACAAGTGGGTCATCGCATATACAAGTGCCAGGGCCTGTGACGGCGGTGCAGGGGCAACCTATGTGCTCCTTAGGAAACGCCCCGTTACTAAGAGAAACAAGAAACAAAACCCATGACAAAATAAAAATGGAGAATTGATTTTTTCCTTGACATACCTCCTAAATACCAATATATACTCGGGATTTTTATCTGTTGCCCTTAGCACCTTCCTTAAACGGCAACAGTTTGATCGGTCACACTGCTTTTATTGTGTTAACGATTAAACGAAAAATAAGTGTTTAAATAAGGATTTAATAATCATGGAGTACGATATTACAAAAGTTAGAAACATAGGAATCAGCGCACACATCGATTCGGGAAAAACCACTCTTACCGAGAGAATTCTCTTTTATACCGACCGCATACATGCCATCCACGATGTAAAGGGGAAAGACGGCATAGGTGCTACCATGGATTCCATGGAACTTGAAAAAGAACGGGGAATAACAATAGCCTCTGCTGCCACATTCTGCGAATGGGATAAGCATGAAATTAATATCATCGACACCCCCGGCCATGTTGATTTCACCATAGAGGTTGAACGATCCCTAAGGGTCCTTGACGGTGCCATACTGGTCTTGTGTTCAGTGGGCGGTGTCCAGTCTCAATCAATCACAGTGGACCAGCAGATGAAAAGGTATAAAGTGCCGTGCATAGCATTTATAAACAAATGTGACAGAAGCGGGGCAAATCCTTTTAAGGTTATTGAACAACTAAGAGATAAGCTTGGACACAATGCAATACCCATGCAGATACCCATCGGCCTTGAAGACAAACTGGAAGGGGTTGTGGATATTGTGTCCATGAAAGCAATATATTTTGACGGCGAAAATGGTGAAAAGGTAAGAATTGAAGATGTTCCCGAGGAACTTTTAAATACAGCCCTGGAAAAAAGAGAGGAGCTTATCGATACTGTTTCTCTGTTTTCTGATGAACTTACGGAAGCTGTTCTTGAGGAAAAGGAGATGTCCGATCAGCTTATTATCGACGCTGTTCGCATAGGCACGTTAAAAAGGGAGATAACACCTGTTTTGTTAGGATCAGCATATAAGAACAAAGGAGTCCAGCCCCTTCTTGATGCTGTTACAGCTTTGCTCCCCTGCCCCTCTGATACTAAAAATGAAGCTCTTGACATGGAAAATGATGAAAAGCCGGTTATACTTGTAAGTGACAAGAAAGAACCGGTTGTTGCCCTTGCCTTTAAGCTTGAAGACGGACAGTACGGCCAGCTCACATATATACGAGTATACCAGGGAAGCATTCAAAAGGGATCCACAGTAATAAATGTTCGTAGCGGTAAAAAAATAAAAATCGGCAGGGTTGCGCGCATGCATGCAGACCAGATGGAGGATATCGAGGCAATACCTGCAGGATATATCGGGGCCCTGTTTGGAATAGACTGCGCTTCAGGTGACACATTTACAGATCCTTCCATCAATATTACCATGACATCCATGTTTGTTCCTGATCCGGTAATCTCCCTTGCTGTTTCTCCCGAGGACAACAAAGCTCAGATTAACATGTCCAAGGCATTAAACAGGTTCACAAAAGAGGACCCGACTTTTAAAACCAGGGTTGATGCAGAGACAGGTGAAACCATCATTGAAGGTATGGGAGAGTTACACCTGGAGGTATATGTTGAACGCATGCTGCGTGAATACTCGGCAAAAGTTACACTGGGAATACCACAGGTCGCTTACAGGGAAACAATAACGAGACAGGCCGAGTTCAACTATACCCACAAAAAACAGACAGGTGGCGCAGGCCAGTATGGACGTGTTGCAGGTTATCTTGAACCTGCTTCCGACGAAGATTTTATATTCGAGAACAAGATAACCAGAGGGTCTATCCCAACGCAGTTTATCTCTGCATGTGAAAAAGGGTTTAAACAGTCACTTGCAAAAGGGCCTAAAATGGGACTTCCCGTCACAGGAATCAAGGTAGTCATCAACGATGGTGCCTCGCACAGTGTGGACTCTTCTGAAACAGCATTCATGGCTGCTGCAAAAGGAGCTTTTCGTGAAGGGTATGCTAAAGCCAAAGCAATCATCCTTGAGCCTATCATGAAGGTTGTGGTGGAAACTCCCACTGAATTTCAAGGTGCTGCTATGGGTTCCTTGAATCAGCGACGCGGGATTATTGTCGCCGCCCAGGATGAGGGTGTAATGTGTGCCATTGAGTCACGTGTGCCCCTGGCTGAAATGTTTGGTTATTCCACTGTGTTAAGGTCTTTAACACAGGGCAAAGCCCAGTTTACAATGGAATTCCAAACATACCGGAAAGTGCCTGATTCTATAGCAGAAGAGATTGTGGAAAAGGCGCTGGAAAAGAAAAAAGGATAAAACAGCATAATGCATGGTGCATGGTGCATGATGCTGAACACAAACAACTATCGGATTGGGGTAAACTCAATTAGAGTAAAATATTTTCATACAAGGAGTTTTTATGCTCGAAAATGATAAGATCATGCAAAATCCATTAAAGGGTATGGGATTTAAAACCGATGGAATAATGCCCAAAGGGGGGTGCGGAGCGATTCTTGCTCGTGCCGGAGTCGGCAAAACCTCATTTCTAGTCCAGCTTGCTTTAAACACAATGCTGCGAAATGAAAAGGTACTTCATATAAGCTTAGAGGACCATGTGAGTAAAATAAGCCTGTGGTACCAGGAGGTTTTTAGCAATCTTGCTCGGCAACACAGTATAACTGATATAGACAGCCTGTGGGAATCAATCCTGCCCCACAGGCTTATAATGACCTTCAAGGTTGACAGCTTCAGCGTGCCAAGATTTGAAGAAAGGCTCACCGATCTTATAGAGCAAAAAATATTCTCGCCTAACGTGATATTCATAGACGGACTTAACTTTAGCGCTGATCTTGGGGAAGTGCTGACAGGCCTGAAAGATATTGCGGGAAAGCTGGCGTTAAATCTCTGGTTCACTGTCCGCACACATCGTCATGAAGAACCTGGCCCGGACGGCGTGCCTGTTCAACTTGCAGGCATTATGGATCTTTTTGATGTTGCAATTATGCTGCAACCTGAAGGAAAAGAGATCCATGTAAAATCGCTAAAAGGTGGCGATGCTTCCGAAAAGGCCGGGCTGCTGATGGACCCGGCTACGATGCTGTTACGGGAGGCAGGGTAGGTTAATTTAAAGCCCCAGACGCTGGATAAAATCTCCTATGGCCTTATAAACACGCTCAGAGCCTTCGCCCAGTAGTATACCGTGACGATCAAAATTGATAAGCAGGTACTCTTTGTCCTTTGAGCCTAATAGGGAATATATTTTCCGTGAGCCCGTTGGATTGACCACAGGATCTCCAAATCCCTGGATAACCATGGCAGGGATAGTAATATTCGGCAATAAAGGTTCAATTGATTTCATCAACCTATCAAGCTCTATTATACCTGACACAGGATTCCTACTATAATTGATATGGGGGTTTTCCGGGGAGTTTGCAACAAACTCTTTTTGCGCCTTTTTGATTCTGACCTTTGCCATGAGCTTGTTCCATGTATTAACAGCAGGAACAAATTTTGATGAAAGGTCGTGAAGTTTCATAGGTGGAGATACTGCGAACACACCTGATGCATCATTTACCCGCGTGGCAAGATCAAGTGCCAGTCCGGCCCCGGTTGAAAAACCTCCTATAATAACATTATCACACATGTGCCTCATCATTATGTAGCCCTCTTCAACTGACTCCACCCAATCCATGTATGTTTTTACAGCAAGGTCTTCAGGGGAAGTGCCGTGGCCGTTTAAACGCGGAGCATAAATGTAATACCCTTTATCATTTAGATAAAGGGATAGTCCTTTTACCTCAAGGGGGGCAGCCATGTATCCATGAATAAGGAGAATTCCCGTGCGGTTTGTCCTCCCCTTCAAAAAATACGGCATCCCCACATCAATCTCCTTGGACTCCCCTTCAATA
Organism: Desulfobacteraceae bacterium; assembly: GCA_030619585.1. Lineage (GTDB taxonomy): Bacteria > Desulfobacterota > Desulfobacteria > Desulfobacterales > SURF-7 > JAUXBD01. The sequence continues at coordinate 3,953 of JAUXBD010000025.1, read as the reverse complement.
TAAAAATTGGTATAATCTTTTTCATAATCAAAGTGGGATTTATCCTTCAGATATTTTATGACCCATTGCTTAATGGTGAGGCTGGACTGACTTGCAATGTTCCTAAGATTTTCTTGCAGGTCCCTTAAGGGTTCAACCTCATTGGTTATGACAGCAACCGGATTTTCACTGCGTGTCGTATGGAAATCCTTGGGTGAGCAAAAGGATTCACCCTTTACAAGCATATTATCTTTTTTTTCAATCACCCCCTTTTCGACTGCAATTGATAGAAAATTTTCAAACTGGCAGTATCGATCATCCGTGATAAGATGGATCTGGTTTTTATAAAGATCCTGGTGGCGATAAACCTTCGCAGGGTTGAAGTCCTTGGTTGTTGCAAGAAAAACCCTGCGCCTTAAATCCATCTCATCTATCTCCCTAAAGGGAATAAACCTGAGAATTGATGCAAAAAGATGATCTGCATTAACTGTTGTCATGCTATATATCGACGACATATATCGTTCCATTATCTTAGTCGCCGATTTTTGCATCATCTTCTTAGAAGAGATGGGATCATCAAAGTTTATCACCTCATCTGAAGAAATATCCTTTTGGATAGCCGTGCTTTTCATGTAGTGTTCTATTTTAATGGGCTCGCCAAACCGGATATCCACATCCACTCCTGAAAGAAGCATGGTCCCTTCCGTCATTATCTCATCAATCATACGTTCAGGCATATCATCAATGAGAGTTTCGGCAAGCTTGCTTAGAAGGTTTTCCTTTGCCCTGATGGGATAGTACGTGAGGTTTACCGGCACAATATAAGTATCGTTCTCAATCACAGGGTCGATGGAATCTATATGAAAGAGTTCCTGGAGGCGTTTTACCTCATCAGGATTGCTTTTATTTATCTCCCTGATTCGCTCCCTGTAGAACTCCGTACGAAGGGCAAGGGCGGCAGCTCCTGTATGCGGACGATGTTTACCATCAGGAGATTCAACCATGAATTCACCCTTTTTTTGACCTTTTTCATAAATTTTTTTGCTTTTTACCATTCGGCCTTCAGGGAAAATCACCCAGGAAGCCTCACCGGTTAAAAGACTTTTTACAATCAAAAGATCCCTATCAGGGTTCTGAGTGGAAAGTGCTCCCACTTTATTAAGATAACCTCCAAGTCTTCCCGCGAAAAGTCCCGCGTCTGCAAGTGACCACACAGGGGTACCTGTCAGTTTGTTAATATGATAAGGTAAAAAAAGAGTCTCAATCCTAGTGAAATGATTGATCACATAGATTTTTGCACCTTGGGGGATATTTTCCTCGCCGTGGATAGAAATGTTTGTCTTTGAAAGTTCTGATATGGCCTTTATTGCAATGCCTGTGGTAAGATATGCAAACTTGTTCACTAAACAGCTCCCTTGTTTAAAATAATAATAACATCAACTATAATAATAACATAAGATGGTTCACATTTAAGACGGCTTTATTTTCAAAAACATGCCAAACAATCAACTTATAAAAAAAACTATAATTGAAAACTGTTGCCAAAGCAAGCAAGTAACATAAATATTGACATACCAGCCTATTATCATTAGTTTTGTCGTTTTTGATAACATCAGATAGGCTTAATATATGCATATGAAATTTAATATCACAACTCTGGGGTGTAAAGTAAATCAGTTTGAGTCCGATTCGGTTTCTCAACTCCTTGCAAAATCAGGATGGAAACAGGACCAAACCGGAAAAAATGTTGATATTTGCATTATAAACACCTGCACAGTCACCGAAAAAGCCTCGGCACAGTCAAGACAGGCTATACGCAAAGCTATACGTTCAAACCCCAAAGCGGTCATTATAGTAACCGGTTGCTATGCACAGACGGAAGCCCGGGAGATAGAAAAGATAAAAGGTGTAAACCTTGTTATCGGACAAGAGGATAAGCATAAAATACCTGAAATCATATCAGACATGAGAAAAGACTCTTTACTGTCAGTATCTGATACTTTTAGTGAAGAGATTAATTCTAATGAGAATTTCACTGGGCCTGCCAAAACAACTTTGGAAGGCCGGACAAGGCCCTTTTTAAAAATTCAGGACGGATGCAACGCGTTTTGCACATACTGTGTTGTCCCTTTTGCAAGGGGGCGCAGTTCCAGCATGCCCTTTTCCCATGTGCTAAAAAGTATCAAACATATTAATGACCAGGAGTACAATGAAACTGTGCTAACGGGGATACATCTTGGTTGTTACGGACTTGACCTTTCTCCAAAGACCAATCTGTTTGAACTTTTAAAAGCTATCGATAAAATGAAATCGACAAAAAGGGTGAGACTCAGTTCGGTAGAACCAAAGGAGCTTACAAAAGATATCATAAAGCTTGTGGCAAATTCGGATTGTATATGCAGCCATTTTCATATCCCCTTGCAAAGCGGTGATGACCATATATTAAAAAAGATGCACAGGCCGTATACTGCCTCATATTTCAGGGGCCTGGTTGAGGATATCCATGGATTGATCCCTGATGCAGCTATTGGAGTGGACACCCTTATAGGCTTTCCGGGAGAAACACAAGAAGCGTTTGAGAACACATACAAATTAATAGAGGAGCTGCCTGTAACATATCTGCATGTGTTTCCGTTTTCACCACGCAAGCAGACCCCCGCCAGTAAATATCCCGGTAAAGTCAAACCTGATGCCCTGAAATCAAGGTGCGGTAAAATTAGAAGCCTAGGGCAAAAAAAGAAACGAGAGTTTTATAAAAAAGCTGAGGGCAAAATCGTTAGAGTCCTTATTGAGGGTAAAAGAGACAGCGCCACAGGTCTTTTAAAAGGGCTGACCTCAAACTATATTCCTGTTCTTGTAGATGGGGATGATAGCCTTAAAAATAGTTTTGTCAATGTAAGGGTAGTTAAACTAAACAGAAGCGATACGGTTCAGGGTGTCAGGTGTAATGGGGATCCATAACTTCCAAATATGGTTCCCCTGACGTTTTCTTGACATGTCATCTACTTTTAGGCATATTGCTTAGAGATACAACATTTCAGACATATAATTCAACACGTCAGATTTTCTGACATACCCCTCTTTTTACTACACTCCATTGAAGATATTTCTATTTTTATCACACATAGTGAGTATGCACCCATTATCTGATCGCTTATATTTATGGGTCTTCAGCAGAATTAGTGGATAAAAAACATCAAAAAGCTGGCAGTTAAATAAAAAAATAAGCTTCAGTTGTCAAGCGACAATTATATTTCCCGTTCGTATTATAATTGTCGCTCATCATGCCAGACTTGTCCTGGAAGAAAATGTTTATGTGCGCGAGCCATTTCATCATCCTTTTCTTAAAAGGCTCATTTTACCACTAAAATGGTATGTGTAAGACCAAAAACGGCCTATATATAGAATGTATTCCACATAATGTCAAATAGATAGCTTGGTGAGCCTATTCCCCCTATTTCCCTCAAATTTCTAAAGGAGATTTAGATGAGACCCAGCAAATTTAGAAAGTCTTTGGTATATAAGTATCTCCATGGGATTACCGGAACCTTCCCGGCCAGATAGGGCAGGTCGCATGTTGAAACGCACACCGTTTTTGCTCCAGGATAATCTTTAGAAAATGATTTCAGTCCCCTTAGATCAGCCGGTCTTACTGAGGAGGATGATTTTATTTCAATGGCCCAGAGAGAATCACTTGATTCAATTATCATATCCACTTCCGCGCCGTTAGATGATCGCCAGTGATAGATTCTGAGAGACGTCTCTGTATATTTAATCAGCCTGAAAGTTTCAAGTATTACGAAATGCTCAAAAAGTGCACCGTATATGGCAGTCCCCTTTGTAGGTGGCGTTGTGTTTCTGCCATTAAGCGCATTTATAATTCCAGTATCAAACAGGTAGTACTTTGGGTGCATTACAAGCCGTTTTCGAGTGCTTCTAAGGTAAGGCTCAATCTTAACTGTTTTAATCGCATT
>JAUXBD010000237.1 GCA_030619585.1 Desulfobacteraceae bacterium | reverse complement strand
TGGCATGGTGCATGGTATACTGCCTTAAGGTCTAAGGGGTTCATTTTGGGGATGCCATTAAGTTCAAACTGTTTATGGATAAATTCAGTAATGTATTCCAGGTGCAGGGCAATGGGCCTTGTGTCAAGTGCCAGAATACCCGGGTATTCATGCTTTAGGGCAAGCATACAGCTTGATGATGTTGACACTATCTTCATCTTGGTATCTTTGACCGCTTTCCCAAGGATATCTATGTTGAACCTTGCATTCTTTTTTGCTTTGTCCATGTAACTGTTTGCAATAAGCGGCACTCCGCAACATTTTTCATCAACAGTGACGACGCCTATTTCTATTGCATTCATTAAGCTTATGACAGCTTTGCCAAGATCGTTGTTGTTGTAATTTACATAACATCCGTGAAAATAGATCACCTTTTCTTTGAAATTATTCTGGGTGGATCTGTTTTTTTTATACCATGCTTTAAATGTTTCCAAACTGTATTTCGGCAGAGTTGCCTTGCCGGAGATCGAAAAAAAATGATCCAATAGGAATTTAACAGGAAACAGCTGAAGAAAAAAATTGAAAAATGGAGCTGCTCTGGTTGCTATAATTCCCATCAAATCGGTCCTGCTCAAAACAAAGTCACGTGCGCGGAGTTTTTTGCCCAGGTATCGCATCCTTGCTCTTTGAATGATATCGGCTATCTTGACGTCTGAAGGGCATGCTATTTCACACCTCTTGCAGTTGCTGCAGTATTTTAAGGAAACGTCAACCAGAAATGGATCTTTTATCCTAAGGCGTTCTGTGTCCGGGCCTGACTGCTTGGGGCCGGGGAAAAGATGGGTCGCTCGGGCAACAGGGCAATACACGGTGCACACTGTGCATTTTAAGCAATGGTCAAAGCTTATGTTGTCAAGTTGTGTCATAGTATCTTAAGAATCTGTTTGGCGGCAAAAAATCCCGTGCTTATGGCGACCCCGCTTCCTGTTCCCTCTTTTATGGGATCGTAGTTTGCCAGTACAGCCCCTGTGGCAAACAGGTTTTTAATTGTTTGACCCGATTGGTCAATGGGATTTAACCTGCTGTTAGTTTTAACACCAAAGCTCAGAAACGGGTGGCTCTGTGCCTGAAAAAAACTTTTAGAGCGCCATGTTTCTCTTTTGGCAGAAAAATCCAGGCAAAGGTCAAAAACAGGTTCTTTAATAGACTCAAAATCGCTGACCATTCCACCTGAAAAGAAACTGCCCGTGGAAAGCACGAAAAAATCTGCATTTAGTTCGGTTGTCTTCTGGTTTTGCGTGTTAATGGAAAGAAGCTTCTGGTCTACAATTTTACCCTTAGTTACCCTGTCGCCTGCTATAAAAACACCGCCAAGCTCAGCAAATCTGGATTTAAGAGCATTGTCCAGTCTCATACCGAGAATTGAGGGAGGCAAAGTGGGGATCTCATAGATTAACAGGCCTGTTTGTTCATTTAGTTTTTTTATTGTTTCATTGTGCTTGTCTATTCCCATGAAAGCCGGCATTGCAACGATATGTGCATCTTTGGCTACTTTTAATATCCGGTCGGCTATTTTTTCCTGGTAAAGGCCTGAATCAAATATTCTTCCGATATCAATAGACCTGAACTCATGGGGGTTTTTGTTTATATGTTTTAAGCCGGGCAGTTTGATCGAGCCGGAGATGATATCAACGTCTTTAAATAATGAACTTTTTTTAAGGTTTGCTGCTGTCAGGTTGGGATAAAAATCCCTGAAACCCTCAATGTTGATGATGGCAACCTTAGGCCTATTTGAAAATGCATCTTTCATATGTTCATCAAAGACGCTTTTTTGTGAAAAATATGTCGGCTTTAGTGTGCCAAGTGTTGTGACATGGAAATGGTTGTCCCGGTTATTTGAATACAGCTCAAGGTTTTTTATTGCCGCCTGGTTTTTAAAAAAAGCAAGACTTTGCTCTATGGTATCAATTCCGCATTTTGAGTATGGATGATCAGGTCTTGCATCAATAAAATCAGCAAGGCTGTCAAAAGGGGAGTGCACAACAGTGTGGTTGGCGTTATATCCCAGAAGATCTATTGAGCCGGATGAGAAGTGCAGTGCACTCATGCCTGCTGAGATAATGGCGCAGGTTATTCCTTTTTCGGCACATTTTATACCGCAGGTGAGCCCTGATATCCCTCCACCTATTATAATACAGTCAAAATTCATGATTTAACAAGACCGCCAAGGCCGAAAAGACCCTCATATATCCAGTATGTGAACTCCATCTCCCTTAAGGCGTCTCCACACAAAACAGGTTTTATCCCCTTCCAGCGCTCTTCAAGAAAATCGATAAGTTGCTCTGTTGCCTTATCTTCATCAGTATCCGTGCATTCTGAAAGCACACCTGCTGCACGGTACGCACACAGCGTGCCTTGGCACGGCCCCATTCCCAACCGGGTTCTGCGGCGAAGGTCAACAAGATCTTTTGCATAAAGATCGGAAAAGGCATACCCAATCTCTCCGGCAGTTACCATTTCACACTCGCATATGAGGCCGTAATTTTTAGGGTCTTTTTTAAGTATCTGGTGAACACGTTCTCCATGGCGAAAATGGGTTGAACCAACAACGGATTCTGATATCCCGCTGAAGTACTTGATTTTCTTGTGGCCGGGCACCTTTTTTTCAGATCCGGGAAGGGGAACTTTATGGGTTTTACATTTTTTACTTACGTTAAGTTTGTTTAATGCAAGATCAACAGCCATCTGGGCCATAAGTCTATAGGTCATCAACTTTCCGCCGGCGATGGTGATAAAATTATCCACCCCATCCCTTTTTTTGTGGTCGATCAACACTATTCCCCTTGATATATCCCTGCCGTCAGCATCTTCAGATATTGAAACCAGCGGCCTTATGCCGCAGTATGCTCTTAGAAGTCTCGCTTTTGATATATTGGGAATAAGCTTCTTTCCACCTTCAAGTAGAACTTTTATCTCATCATCATCAACAACCGGGTCATCGAGCTTGTTGTGCGGAATTGTTTTCGATGTGGTGCCGATAAGGGAAACAGTGTCACCGGGAACAAAGATATCCCCGTCAGAGGGTTTCCTGCAGCGGTTTATCACAACATTGTTGATCCGATAGTCAATAATGACCATGGAACCTTTGGATGGCAACATATTTAAGTTAATCCCCGCTGATTCACAAATATCCCGGCTCCAGGCACCTGTCGCATTGATAATGACATTTCCAAATATCTCAAGGCTTTTTTTATTGAGTTTGTCAAAACATCTTACACCTGTAATTGTGGTCTGGTTATAAATGAGATGTTCAACTTTGGTATGTGTAAAAACCATTGCCCCACGTCCGGTAGCATCGATAACGTTTGATGCTGCAAGACGAAAAGGGTCTATGGTCCCGTCCGGCACCTTAAGAGCGTTTACAATTGTTCGGTTTAAGTTTGGTTCTATCTGCAATGCTTTTTCAGGCTCTATAACCTCACACTTAATGCCTGCGTCAGCGCATCCTTTTATAAGTCTTAAGTGATATCCCGGATCATCCTCCGGTAAAGTAACAAACAGGCCCCCGGTATCTTCAATGCAGTGAAAGGCAATTTTTTTAAGAATCCTGTTTTCCCTTATACACTCAGATGCAGATTCTTTATCTTTTACCGCATACCTGGCCCCTGAGTGTAAAAGTCCGTGGTTTCTTCCCGTAGTCCCTGATGCCAGGTCGTTTTTCTCAATAAGAACGGCTTTAACGCCGCGAAGGGCAAGATCCCGAAGAACGCCTGCCCCGGTGGCGCCCCCTCCTATTACTATCACATCTGTTTCAAGTCGATTCATACAGACCTTGTAATTTATTTCTTAATAATGACTGCAAACTGTTTTAATGCGAAGCTTTGGGTTTAATTCCCCGCTGCTTGCAGCGTTAAAATGGAGTATTCCATAAGTAGATACCCCGTCCGCTTGCGG
>JAUXBD010000223.1 GCA_030619585.1 Desulfobacteraceae bacterium | reverse complement strand
TATAAAGGTTTTAGCAGAGTTTTTCAATAATGGTGATAGGGAGGATGTATGGCAAAAAAAAGAGTATATGAACTTGCCAGGGATTTTAACATGACAAACAAGGTTCTCCTTGAAAAAATGGAGGCCATGGGCGTTGTTGTTAAAAGCCATATGAGTGCTCTTGATGCTGAAACCGAAGATAGGATCAAAAAAAGCATATTTGGCGACAAAAAAACAGAACAAAAGATAGAGGTAAAACGCGTAAAGTCAACAGTTATAAGAAGGCGCAGGAAACCTGATCCTGTTAAGGAAGTTCCGGAACCCGAAGAAGAGGAGCTGCCGGAGGAACTTCCTGATGAAGAACCAACTGAAAAAGCGACCGAAAAAGAGGCTGAAAAACCACCTAAGAAAACAGCGGTAAAAAAGGCTGCTAAAAAAACTGCTGAAGAGATAGCTGAACAACCGGCAAAAGCTGAAAAGAAAGAAGCACCCAAAAAGGTTGAAGATAAAAAGGCAAAGGAGGACGAGAAAAAAGTTGCAAAAACTCCTCAAGCCAAAGACCTAAAAAAGAAAGAAGCAGGAAAAAAAGTTACGACCAAAGTTAGAAAACGGAAAAAACATATTGCGGCAAAAATCATTAAACTTCCGGAAAAGCCTGTTGAATCGCCTGCAATAAAAGAGGCCGATGTTGACAAACATGATCAAGTGCAATTGGCAGGGATCACCCCTGTGCCTGAAGGCCCTCCTCCGGTGTCTCCGCCAAAAGAAGAACAACCTAAAAAGGAAATTAAAAAACATAAAAAGAAAAAGAAACGGGGAGAGGCAGATAAACAGGAAGAGCTTGAAGATGGCAAAAAGTTTTTCAAGAAGAAAATTTCATTCCGCAAAAAATCTGTTGTAGAGGGAGATGCCCTTTATGGAGGGGACCGCACCCGCGGACGAAAAGCGCGCAGGGGTGCAAAAGTAAAAGCTCCGGTTGGAGAAAAAACACAGATAACCACACCAAAGGCTATTAAGCGCCGGATTAAGATTGATGACACGGTTGTCCTTTCGAATCTGGCCAAACGCATGGGGATCAAAGCTGGAGAAATGATCCAGAAACTGATGGCCATGGGAGTTATGGCCACGGTAAACCAGACCATAGACTATGACACAGCAGTACTGGTGGCTGGTGAATTTGAGTATGAAGTGGAGAGAGCCTCTTTTGAAGAAGATGTGGTTATAAAAACAGAGCAAGATGATCCTAGCACATTGGTGACTAAACCGCCTGTAGTAACAATCATGGGGCATGTTGATCACGGTAAGACCTCGCTTTTGGATGTGATTCGTAGCACAAATGTAACCGGCATGGAAGCAGGGGGTATCACACAACATATAGGTGCCTATAATGTTAATACCGATAGAGGCAGGATCGTATTTTTAGACACACCCGGGCATGAAGCGTTTACTGCAATGCGGGCACGGGGCGCTGTGGTAACGGACATCGTGGTACTTGTGGTTGCTGCCGACGATGGCGTTATGCCCCAGACCATAGAGGCCATCAACCACTCCAAAGCAGCCAAGGTTCCCATAATAGTTGCTGTTAATAAAATCGATAAGGAGGATGCTGATCCTGAACGTGTAAAACGAGGACTCTCCGAACATGGAATAGTGGCTGAAGATTGGGGAGGCGATACAATATTTGTAAATGTATCTGCAAAACAAAAAAAAGGGCTCAATACTCTTTTGGATATGATCATGCTTCAGACAGAAATGCTGGAGCTGAAAGCAAATCCGGAAAAATTTGCCAGGGGCTACGTCATAGAAGCAAAACTGGACACCGGCAGGGGGGCGGTGGCCACCGTACTGGTCCAGGAGGGTACTCTTAAAACAGGTGATTATGTTGTGTGCGGCGTACATTTCGGCAAGGTCAGAGCACTGGTAAACGATATGGGGCAGGTTGTTGAAAAAGCAGGGCCCTCGGTACCTGTGGAGGTGCTGGGACTTGGTGGCGTGCCCGAGGCCGGAGATGAGCTGGTATCAATTGAGGAGGAGAAACATGCCAAACAGGTCAGCGTACACAGGATACATAAGCATCGTGCAAAACAACTTGCCAAATCCAGCAGATTAAGTCTTGAAGGGCTTTTTGAGAAACTTGGAGCGGGTGAAGTAAAAGACCTTAACCTTATTATCAAGGCAGATGTACACGGCTCCATTGAAGCGCTCAGTGATTCCCTTACAAAGCTTTCAGGCGATGAGGTTAAAATAAATGTGATACATTCGGCAACAGGTGGCGTCACTGAATCGGATGTTTCTCTTGCCATGGTATCAAATGCGATAATCATCGGTTTCAATGTACGGCCCGGCTCAAAAGTCATGGAGATGGCTTCAGAGGAGAATGTAGATATGCGTTTTTACGACATTATCTACAATGCCATAAAGGACGTAAAAGACGCCATGGTTGGCATGATGTCTTCAACTTTTGAAGAGCATATACTAGGGAGAGCGGAAGTGAGGGAAGTTTTCGTTATTCCCAAAAAAGGCTCCATTGCCGGATCATATGTTACAGACGGAAAGATCGAACGTGGGGAGCATGCGCGTCTTTTGAGGGACAGTGTAGTTGTTTATGACGGTATTGTATCATCTTTAAGGCGGTTTAAAGACGATGCCAAAGAGGTTCAAAACGGATTTGAGTGCGGAATCGGAATTGAGAACTTCAACGATATCAAAGTCAATGATATGATTGAATGTTACCACTTGGAAGAGATCCGGCCCACTATGGAGTAGAATGACAAGCCGGGCTATTTACAAGGTGAGTAAAAAACGCACCTGTTCGGTTACTTTACTGCCGGAAAACAATAGTTTTTCCAGATTTTTTTCCGGGCGATATCAAACAAGGCCGCAGGAGAGAAGAAAACTGATGAAACCTTTTAAAAGAGCTGACAGGGTCGCAGGTCAGATACAGAAAGTTTTATCAGAACTGCTGCATAGGGATATTAAAGATCCCCGCCTTAATATGGCGACGATTACTGGTGTAAAAATAACAAAGGATTTAAAGATTGCCTATGTATATTTTACAACATCAGGATCATCAGATAAAAACAAGCGCAACCAGGATGCTATTGAGGGATTTAATAGTGCCCTGGGTTATATAAAACGTACCCTTGGCGGTCAACTGGGATTACGTTATATGCCAAATATAAAATTCTTTTATGATGAGTCTTTTGACTATGGGTCAAAAATAGATTCGTTGTTAAAAACGATTGAAACGAAAGATGAAAAAGGTAATTGATCATTTAACAACATGCAAAAACATTTTGTTGGTATCACATGCTGAACCAGATGGAGATGCCCTTGGCTCTTTAATTGCCCTGGGGGTTGTGCTTGAGCAGGCAAACAAGACAATCACCATGTATAATGAAGATCCCACACCTGCAATATATAGGTTTTTGCCCTCAAGTAATCGTATTGAGCATGAATTAGATGATATCAGTAGATATGATACAGCCGTCATACTTGATTGCAGCAGTTTGGATAGGGTTGGTAAAAACACTGAACTCATAAGCCAAATACCTGTTGTTATAAACATTGATCATCATGTTACAAATACCGGTTTTGGTGATCTGCAGTACGTGGATAAAGATGCCTGCGCAACTGCTGCAATTGTATATCGCATAATAGAGGTTATGGGACTTCCCATAGAAAAGCCGGTTGCATATGCCATCTATACAGGGATTCTAACAGATACAGGTTCATTTAGATTCGCAAACACAAACAGGGATTCTTTTGGGATCTGCGCAGAGATGGTTTCACATGGGGTCAACCCGGAAATTGTTTCACAGCATGTGTTTGGAACATACTCCCTTGGCCGTATCAAGCTTTTAAACATGGCTCTTGACTCCATAGAGATATCCAAAAACGGCAAGATTTCCATGATGATTCTGTCACAAAGCATGCTTGCCAAATCAGATACACATTCTGAAGATGTGGCAGGCTTTATCAATTATGCAAAAAACATACAGAATGTTGTTGTTGCAGTACTTGTTTTTGAGTATCCTCAAAACGGCAACATCACAGGCGATGATGACCAGAGTTATTATCATATCAGCCTTCGTTCAGAC
>JAUXBD010000014.1 GCA_030619585.1 Desulfobacteraceae bacterium | reverse complement strand
CTCCCATGGAACCGCACTGTTTCATATTCTTCACATGGCGGGCGGCAGTGACATCACCTATCTTTGGCCACATTTTAAGATAGCGTGCCCAGGCAAGCTCATCTTGATGGTTGGAAGATGCACGTATAAGGCATAAAATATCCTTTACATGGGCCATCTGGAGAAGGCTGATGCCGCCAATAAAACGGTAAGGGATATTTCCCTCCACAAGCTGAGATTCAACTGCTCTTGCTCCATATCCTGTTCTTGTTATGATCATATGGTCTTTCCAAGGGGAGCTTTGGTCATGATGACGTCTAAGAAGGTCCTTTGCTATCCAGCCGGCTTCCCCAAGATCGCTTGCGAAACTTATCAGCCTTGGCGTGCTTTTGGTTTTCCGATATGCTGTTAGTTTCTTGCTGTAATCCATTGGGGATTCTTTTAAAAGCCAGTTGGAAAGATCAAGAATACCCTGCGTTGACCTATAGTTCTCTTCTAAACGCAAAACCCTTGAATCAGGAACCCTTTCTATAAAAGAGTGTACATTTCTAAAATCGGCGCCCCTAAAGGCATATATGCTCTGGGCATCATCTCCAACGCAAAAAAGCTTTGCAGGATCACGCAGACCGTCAAGAATCATCCATTGTAAAGGGTTTGTATCCTGCATCTCATCAACCAGAATATGATCGTAACGCCCCTTGATCCTTTCTTGTATCATTGGGTCTTCATTAAGCTTTTTGGCAAAAACAAAAAGAATGTCATCATAATCCAGGTAAGAGCTTAGTCTCTTTCTACTATGGAACTCCTGGGCGATCTTGCATATTTTTTCAGTTGTGTCGGCGTTATAATCGGTGTGGGTCTCAAGGTAATCCTTCATGGGCTGGTTGGTGTTTCTGGCGTATGAACAGAGACTTAAAAGTTCCGATGCACGGGGGAAATCCACTCCTTTTTCTTTGTAACCGCTTCTGATAAGCTTCATGAGCTGGATCTGATCATCACGGTCTATCACCGTTGCATTCTCAATCCCGAACAGTTTTGACATACGTCTCATTGTATACAGGCAAAAATGATGAAATGTTCCGGCCATAATCATCTTACTTTCAGGCCCCACCATTTCATCAAGCCGGTCCATCATCTCCCTGGCAGCACGTCGTGTAAAGGTAAGAAGCAGTATCCTTCCCGGAAGAACATCGGTTTGAATAAGATGCGCAGCCCTTGCGATTATGGTCCTGGTTTTTCCGGTGCCCGCACCCGCCAGCACAAGCACATGCCCTTCATTATATTCTGCTGCAATTTTCTGTTGTTGATTTAGCTCCATCTTTCTCCAGGCTTAATCGTTTTTTGTTGGTTTTTTTACAAGAGATTTGGTGGCGGGATTTTACATTAGGATTGCAGACAGTTCACTCTTTAGACTTTGTCTAAAGAGCGTAAATCTCTTCGCCAAAGGTGTGAACCCAGTTTTGTTTCAAAACGTCGATAGCTTCCCGGCCTTTGTCCACACCCACAATAACTATGGGCTGACCGCTTTCCCCTCTGCCCAGATATGGGTAAAGATAAAGCACATTGATTTCAGCCTGTTTCAGGGGCTTTAGCACAGCCTGGAGGGCGCCAGGGTGATCGGGGATTTCAACTGCAACTACATCTGTTTCCTTTACTGAATAACCCTTACTTTTTAAAACCGTTATGGTTTTTTGAGGGTCATCCGGCACAAACCTCACAGTACTGATGTCTGATGTGTCAGCCACTGAGATGGCCCTGATATTTATTCCTTCATTGCCCAAACAGTCACTTACAGTAAGAAACGTGCCCGGTGCATTGTCCAGGCTGACAGAAATCTGTTTTACAAACATAATTCACTCCATTTTGCCCTATGCAGGGCCGCATAAGAAAAATTCAGGCTAAAACAACTCATATCCGTTTGTCAGGGCCGTTGTATTTAATCCGATCAGCTTTGGCTTCTTTTTAAATGACTCCTCAAGCCCTTTAATCAGAGTGGGAAGGGAAACCACTTTGCTCTTTTTTGTAAAGGCCCCAAGCATAACCATGTTGGCACATTTTAGATTGCCCAGCTCTTCAGCCATTTCATTTGCCGGCACCTCAACAATATCAATATCTTCTCTGGAAACATTGGCCTCTATCAGAGAGGAGTTGATGAAAAAGACACCCCCTGATTTAACCTGATTTTGAAATCTGACAAGAGAAGGACTGTTCATTGCAACAAGAAACTCCGGTGAAGAGGCAACCGGAGATGCAATCTCTTCGTTAGATATGGCCACAGTGCAATTGGCTGTGCCTCCCCTCATTTCAGCACCGTAAGCCGGCAAATAGGTAACGCTTTTATCCTCAAGCATCGCCGCCTGGGCCAGATTAAGACCCATTGAGAGAACTCCCTGACCTCCGAATCCTGCAAAAATTGTTTTAGATATCATAACTTAAAGCCCGGTTGTGTCTTTTATTACTCCCAAAGGAAACTCTTTAGCCATCACTTCGTCAACCCATTTCCAAGAATCTAGCACACTCATTTTCCAGTTGGTGGGACAGGGAGCAAGAATCTCCACCAAAGAATAACCAAGGTTATCTATTTGAGCCTGAAAAGCCTTTCGGAGCGCTTTTTTAGTCTTTTTAATGTTTGAAGGGGAGTTAACGGCTGTGCGTTCAATATACACTGCACCCTTAACAAGGGCCAGCATTTCACTGATTTTAATAGGGGCCCCTTCTGTCGTTTCATCTCTTCCAAAAGGGCTGGTGGTGGTCTTCATGCCCAACAGTGTGGTGGGTGCCATCTGACCGCCGGTCATTCCATAAACAGCATTGTTAACGAAGATCGCGGTGATCTTTTCCCCCCTGTTTGCAGCATGTATTGTTTCGGCAGTACCAATGGCGGCAAGGTCTCCATCGCCTTGATATGTGAATACCAGCACATCCGGGTTGGCCCTTTTGATGCCTGTGGCCACAGCAGCTCCCCTGCCATGGGCTGATTCAAGCATGTCCACATCCAGATAGTTATATGCGAAAACCGAACATCCCGGCGGAGGAACACCTATAACGTTGTCCTGAATATCCATCTCATCAACCAGCTCTGCCACGAGCCTGTGGATTATTGAGTGACCGCATCCGGGACAGTAATGAAATACAGCCTTTTTCAGAACTTTTGGTCTGGCATATACTTTTTTCATTTAGCTATTTTTAAACCCTTCTGAAAATAATTGCGTGAGATTACACGGGCGAACTCGCTGGGAGTCGGAATTACGCCCCCGGGTCTTCCGTAGAATGATACATCTGCGCTGCCTTCAACAGCAAGCTGCACATCCTCCACCATCTGGCCCATGTTCATTTCAAAAACAAGAAAGTTCTTTATTTTTTCTGCCATCTGTTTAATTTTTTCATAGGGAAAAGGCCAGAGGGATATGGGCCTTATCATTCCAACCTTAAGACCGTTTGCGCGCACGGATTTTATAGCGCCTTTAGCAATTCTTGCTGATATTCCAAAAGCAACAACCATCATTTGTGCATCTTTGGCCATAAATGTCTCAAAAATAGTTTCATTGCTTTTAATCAGCTGATACCTTCTAAACAAACTCCAGTTGATCTCTTCTAACTCAGTGGGCTTTGAAGTAAAGGTTTTTACAATTTTACTGGAACGGCCCTTTGCTCCCCTTAATGCGTCGCTTCTAACCGGAGGCGTTGAAGGGGCTGTATGCTTAAACTCAACAGGCTCCATCATCTGCCCCAGCATTCCGTCTCCAAGTATCAATACAGGGACTCTGTACTTATCGGTCAGATCAAAAGCACGGTGTGTAAGGTCTGCCAACTCCTGTACCGACGCCGGCGCAAGAACTATGGTCCTGTAATCTCCATGACCTCCGCCACGTGTTGCCTGGAAGTAGTCTGACTGGGCGGCGATTATGCTTCCCAGGCCGGGCCCGCCCCGTGACATATTGACAATAACTGCAGGAAGCTGACAGGCTGCTATGTAGGAGATTCCCTCCTGCTTTAGACTGATCCCGGGACTGGAGGATGAGGTCATCACTCTTACCCCCGTGGCACTGGCTCCGTAAACCATGTTGATGGCTGCAATCTCGCTTTCTGCCTGAACAAAGGAACACCCTTTTCTCCTGCCCAGGTGTGCGGCCATATATTCGGTAAGCTCATTTTGAGGTGTAATGGGGTACCCAAAATAGCACTGACATCCGGCCCTTATTGCTGCTTCTCCGATTGCGCTGTTACCGTACATTAATACTTTAGTCACGAAACACCTCTATCACCACGTCCGGGCATACCAAAGCACAGATAGCACAGCCCGTGCACTCGCCGTCATCTGTGAAAGAAGCCGGCATATAACCGCTTGCGTTCAACTTGTCAGAGGGGGAAATCATATCCTTGGGACAAAATTCCATACAGATTTCACACCCCTTGCAAAGCTCCTGGTTAATTTCAATATATCCCTTTTTCATATTCAACCCATGCCTTTGAAAGCAACTTCTTTATATCCATGAAACTTAACATAAGGATTATAAAAGAAGAAACTGTGTTTTTTAGATTTTAGTCTATGTCAGAAAGCTCCCTGTGTGTCAAGTAAAAATGACTGCAGAAGTCCGAACGGATTACGATTGTGAAATTATGAGAAGTATGGGTTATGACAGATTTCTGGTGGGAAGTGGTGGTGTTTTTTGATCAAGCATGAGATGCCAGTAATGCCAAGCATGAGGCGTAAACACGCCTGGGGGAGGATTTTTAAGGACTGAAAGAAGTTCTTGCCGGTTAAACTTCTTCCGTAGTGTCTTTGTGTCCTCAAGATCTCCATATATCATGACTTGAGCGATAAATCGTGTTTGGTTTTTGAGCGCGACCTCTGGGGGGGACCACCAGATAAGCCTTCTGGCAATTTCTTCTAAACTTCTCATTTTCTATTCGCCCTCTATTTTAAAGCAATGTCTTGTGACACTTTAGGCATTCCCGTCAATTTTTGAATATCTACCGATTCTACAGCAGCAACCAGCTTTTTTTTAATGCTTTCGTCCAGTGAGTTTAAGTCACCTTCTTTAAAAAAAGTTAATGCACGCAGTGAAATCATAGGATTAAAGATATCACCAAAAACACCTATTGCAGCAGATAAAGCTTGATGCAGGCTGATACCATTATCTAAAATACTTTCTATATCACGGTAATCTTTACATTCCGCCCTATCTTGTACCACTTTGATTTTTGTTGCCGCAAGATCAAGCAGAGAAGCGATCAGAATTTTAGGCCCCTCAACTCTATCAGGAGTAGAGATTCTTCCGATATCTAAGCCACCAAAAAAAGAAACTTTAACAGGTGCGTCAACTCGTTGAACGATACAAGTTAGGGTGTTTGTAGCTGATTGAATCTTTTCAGCTTTTTTTAGATAAGGAATGCTTCTATACAATTCATCCGGCTTAAAGTTGCTGCTTGAAAAAAAATCAAAATCAATAGAAACGCGATGCTCAATCCGTAAGGCTAATGCTGTTCCGCCGTATAACACAAAATCATCCGGCGTATTTTTCAGTTCCTTCCAGAGTGATAACTGAGGCTCTGGAAGCATTTGCAACCGTGGTTTTAACATTTATCTGTTCCATTAGCTGTGGTTTGTTAGTTTTGAATATAACTATTTATTATTTAAGATATTATTGCCAAACTGTCAACCTTAAAAAATGAATAGGGCGGTTGAGTATCAAGTAAATTGTTGCCGACAGCCCCAGCATAAACAAACCCCCTTTGGCATGTGCCAAAGGGGGTTTGATATTAAAGAATGAAAGCTTACAGCTTTATTTCGAATTTGTTTCGCCTATCCCGCCGCCGGGGAGTTTTGACCTGCCCCGTTAAACTGTTTTTGCATTTATTTAACTGGGGTATTCGAATTTCGGATTTATGCTTGGCTTTGAGGTTTCCAGGGGCCGGGACCTTCTTCAGGAAACACCATAAATTTTCTGCCTAGAAAGTTAAATAAAAACACAAACAGACATGCTGTTGATTTTGAAAAGTACGCTGTTGCACCCCACTTTAAAAGAAAGGATGTGATTGCCACATCAATTGTACCCACGGTCAATACAACTAATATATAGATCAAAAGTTCAACAGGGGAACTCCACTTTGCCCTGTGCCTGAATAGAATTGATATGCACAGCAGGTAATTTACAATGGCTCCAATGGAAAAAGCCATGCCTGCTGAAATTGCTGGTCCCACTCCACATGAAAATAAACCCAAAAATGTCAAGACATTCACCACTGCAGCTATGCCGCCTATGAACGTGTATATGATCAGCTGCACAGGTAAAGGCGCACGGTGGGCATTATATCGAAAGATACAATATAAAGCCCTGACCCCATCTTTTACACCTATCTTTTTCCCCTCTTCATAGGTTCTTCCCGAGTAGGATATGCCCACTTCATAAATACGCAGACGCATGGCGGCAATCTTTGCGACCAGCTCAGGTTCAATACCAAAATGATCTTCCTCTATTGTAATGCTCTGGATCACATCCCTGCGGAAAACCTTATAACATGTTTCCATGTCAGAGAGGTTCAGGTCTGTAAACATATTGGAAAGAAATGTTAGAAAACGGTTTCCCATATAATGCCAGAAATACAGGACCCTGTGCAGTCCGCCTGACAAAAAGCGTGATCCAATAACAACATCAGCCTTATTTGCAATTAATGGCCCCAACAGTTTCTCTTTTATATCATTTGGATCATATTCCAGGTCTGCATCCTGTATTGCCACAAAGTCACCGGTTGCATGCTTGAACCCGGTCCTTAACGCCGCACCTTTGCCCATGTTTTTTTCATGATGGTAAAAAAGTATCTCCTGGTGTTTTTGCGCCAGTTCTTTGATAATCTGAAAGCTGTTATCTGAGGAATGGTCGTCCACTATAATCACTTCCAAAGATAATGTTTCATCTGCAATCTGCAAAACAGCATCAATGCAATTTTCCAGGGTATCTTGCTCATTATAACATGGAACAACAATTGATAATTTTGTCATATTTTGGATCCTACCTATATCTTTTAATTGCCGCAAAAGTGCAAAATTTACAAAAAGAGTCTATCCATGAATCTGGGTTTTTATATAATTTGTGTGGGTTTGAGTAAAGCTTTTTAACGGCTTGATATTATGGGGGGCAACTGCGCTGGATGCATCTTCTAAATAGTCATTTAATTTTCTGATTTTTTATCAATTCCAGCATTTGTTTTTTTTAATTTCTTATTTTCTTGTCTTTTAATAATCTGCGTTAATCTGCGCAATCTGCGCAATCTGCGGATATCATTTCATCAACTTCCTGTCCTTCAGCCCCTCTTACACTCTTATTTGTCGTAATGTGCACCAGCATTTTTAACATACAACGCGCAGAAATACCCAGAATTGCTGCGGGCAACAGAACTTTTTGGGGCCATTTGGTGTGTTTGATAAAATAGCGGTAGCTGCTCACATGAAACTCAAATATTGACCTTAAGGGCTTTTTGCTGCTGCTTCCTCCACCATAATGGACAATGGACGCCTTGGGGAAATATACCACCCTCCATCCTTTTTGCCATATGGCTTTGCACCAGTCGATATCTTCAAAATAGAGGAAATATTGTTCATCCATATATCCCACATCATCGACCATGTCTCTTCTTGCAACCATGCATGCCCCGGATACCCAGTCCACATTAATAGGGTCTTTTCCGTTATGCTGTTTGGTAAAAAAGTTTTGACGGGTGATCAGATTGTCAGGAAACAACCTGGTCATCAACGAGGTGCGTCCAAAAAAACCTGAAAGAAAATTGGGAAAAATTCTTGCCGACCCCTGGACAGAACCGTCTTGATCCAGTATTTTAGGGCCGATAATACCCACATCCGGGTTTTGTTTCATATACTTTATGGCTGATTCAAAAAAGCCATCAATAACAACAGAATCCGGGTTCAGAAGAACAATGAATGGTGATGATGTCTGTCTGATTGTTTTGTTAATTGAGGCTGAAAACCCCATATTATAAGTGTTGTGACATACCTTTGCCTGAGGAAATTGATCGTTTACTCGGCTGATCCCATTTCCGGAAGCATTGTCATGCACAAAGACATTGGCTGGAAGACCGTTCACGGAAGCATAAACCGACTCAAGGCATTTCAGGAGGTAATCGGTGCTTTTATAATTAACAATAATAATGTCAACTGAGTTCAGGTTTTCCATTTAGTGGCCGAGCGTTTCTCTTAATAATTATGTTCTGAAATTATATTCTATTTGTTTTTATGAAGTAAAGTAAAGATTAATTTTGCCATTATATTGCATAGATTTATTTAAAGTCAACACCCTTTTAAAATTTGTTGTTATTATATCAAAAACTTAGATTAATCCTTCCTTATAGATCTCTAAACAACTCTCCATATCTCTATATACAATTATTATTTCAGGTTTTAGATAAAATCAATTCTGAAGAGTTTTTCATTAACAGGAGCGTTAATATTCTAAATCATTATGTTTTTAGAGTCGTTTTAAAAGACGAGGGAAGAAGAACTCTTTTTCCAGCAGATCCCAAATATATTTGTCATCTACCTTTTTATTGTTCTGGATCGCGCATCTTTTTTCCAAAGATCTCTTCAAACCTTTAAAGGCATGCCACTTGGCCTTAAAGATTGCTTTTGCATTACCACTTAATGAAAAGTATATCAACGATGTAATAGCGTATATGATATGAGGAATAATCGTCTTAATTATCAAAGATTTTGGCATATTCTGCAGGTAAACCCATTCAAGATTCCGATGGCCGTAGTACACAGAGGTGGGTGAATCATGCACTATGCTTTTACTGGCCTTATGATATACAATTGCCTCAGGTACATATAAGCATTTGCACCCTTGTAACTGGGCTCTAAAACCAAGATCTACATCTTCATATATTAAGAAAAAATCTTCATCAAAGGAACCGATCTCTTTTATCATTTGAGTTCGATAAATTGCTGCGCCAGCGCAGGCGCTAAATATCCATTTCTGTCTATTGTATTGTAAAGAGAGATCTCCCCTTCCCCGGAAGTTCGCAATCCCTGCTTTTGTATATGTATCACCCGCACGGTCAATCGTCTCAGGATCATCATAAAAAAGCATTTTAGACGCGGCGGATCCTGCTTCCGGATTTTTTTCAAGTGCCAGAACCAGGTTCATAAGCCATGACTCATCCGGAACGGCATCGTTATTCAGCAGTGCTACATATTTGGTTGTCGCAGATTTAAGGGCGATATTGTTACCAGCAGAAAATCCTAAATTTTCAGTTAATGCGATAACATTTACATTCGGATATTTTTGTTTTATATAATCTACCGAACCGTCAATGGAACCATTATCAACAACTGTTACGCAATAATTTTTATATGTTTGTTGAGATACACCCTCAAGACATTCTGCTATGATCTCTTTTCCATTCCAGTTGACGATTATGATGTTTACATTTATTGAACCCATGGGCATTTATACAATTTTGATATTAAGAGACAGATTGCGATTGTCGTGAAATTGAGCTAAATCCACTCAATTTAACAAACGGGTTTTTATAATACCTGCAATTTGATCGGCCTGTTTTTCCGATCGTATTTTTCACATATTTGCTATAAAAAAAGTTTCTGGTGCCCCGATCCCAGACAGATAAACACAGCGCCGTTACCAACATTGCATGCCGGGATTGGAAACGGCAGGTGATACAGCAGGCCGATTTAACAATAAGCAATTAAAACAGCTGCTTCGCGTT
>JAUXBD010000300.1 GCA_030619585.1 Desulfobacteraceae bacterium | reverse complement strand
TATCAAGAATATCCATGGCTGAAGCAGCATGGGCCTCCGGAAGAGTGGTGGTGTATATCAATGGAGATGAAAAATTGAGAAGATACTCCTTAATCGTAAACGGCAAAAGCACAAAAGCCCCGAACAGGCCAAGGGCTTTTCCAAATGTTCCCACAGCAATATCAGCTATCCCCTTTGCAATACCGCACCCGCTTTCACCGGAAAAGTTGTCCACCATGCCAAATGCATGGGCCTCATCCACAATGCTCAAAAAACCATACTTGTCTTTTAGCTTTTTAAAACCATCTGTATCCAGTAAGTCTCCGTCCATACTAAAGAGTGATTCTGTAATAACGGCAGCCTGTTTTTGTTTACATTTTTTAAGCCTTTTTTCCAGATGGGCCATGGAGTTGTGGTTGTATCCGAAAAAGTCAGCTTTGCTAAGAGCAATTCCTTTGACACTGCTTGAGTGAATATGTTTGTCAAAAAATACAGTATCCCCTTTTTCAAACAAGGTTGAAACAAGCCCCACATTGGCCTGATAGCCTGATGGGAAAAAAAGGGCTGTTTCATAGCCAAAATATTTTGCATACCTGTTTTCCGCTTCTGCTATAATGGAGTAATTGCCTGATACAAGCCGGGATGATGACGATGACGTGCCGAACTTTTTGAAATTGTCTGCAACTTTTTTCCTTAGCTCTTTTGATGTGCCAAGGCCAAGATAATCGTTGGAGGAAAAGTTGAGGACCTTTTTCCCGCCCATAAAAAGATATTTTCCATCCCTTTTGTCTATCCTGGGAGGATCTCTGTAAAGTCCTGTCTGTTTTTGAACTGTCAGTCTGTCTTTAAACCGTTTTGCAAACATGAAAAAACCTTTTTATAATGGGTTTCAACGGCTTTTCTTTTGAATCCATCTCCGTTTCCGTAATCAACCGTGCCAAAGACCAACTCCCCTTTAAAACATACGGTATGGTTTTTTTCCGCCCTGACATCATAGGAAAAAGCATTGCTGCTCCTACTTACCTGTTTGCCTGAAAGTTGATATCTGCCACTTAAAAAATTATAATCCGCTTTCAAATCCGATGTCTGTGAAAAGCTTTTTATCTTTAATAAAAAAGCGTGTTTTTGAAAATCAACCAGATAACGAACATGCATGGCCCCAAGCTGGGCAAGGGCTTCCATGCCAAGATAGATGGGCGCCTTGGAAAAATGCTTGCACCCCTTTATATGTCCGGAGACGATTTGGGTAATCTCATCAAGAAGCATGAACCTATCAAGCCCTGTATTTATTGTTATCTGCTCCATCTTTTTATAACCAGCGCACTGTTCTGACCGCCAAAACCAAAGTTTTCCAGAACCATTGTTGCTAAAGAGCCGTCTTTAGTCTTCCCGGCAAAGTTAAGCCCTTTGCGGCATGGATCTTTAAGGTTTCTTACTTTTGGCAGAAAACCGCTTTTTATGCAGCCAAGACATATTGCAAGCTCAACCGCGCCGCAGGCTGACGCCAGATGGCCTATCCATGACTTTAAGGCAATGATATGAGGCTTGTGCTCTTTATAGATACGATCTATCAATGCAGCTTCCATGGCATCATTTAGAAGAGTACCCGTTCCATGGGTAGAGACAGCATCGATTTGAAAAGGTTGCATCCCCGCCTCATCTAAAGCGGAGCGCACTGCAAACTCTGCCCATCTCCCCTTAGTGTCAGGGGCGGTCATGTTATAGCCGTCAATGGAAGCGCCAAATCCGCAGACCTCTCCAAGTATCTGTGCTCCGCGGCTTTTTGCATGTTCAAGCTCTTCTATCAGGAAAAATGCCCCGCCCTCTCCCGGAACAAACCCTTTCCTCTTACCGTCAAATGGCCTTGATGCTTTTTTTTCATCACCATCTCCGGTAAAAAGAGCCCTGGCCATTTTATATGACAGGATACCGCTATAGCTGAGTCTTGAATCGCCTCCGCCGGCAAAAGCCAGATCTAGATATCCGTGCTTTATCTTCCTGTATCCCTCACCTATGGCCTGAAGGGACGCGCTGCACGCGGTGCCGATTGTTGCATTTTCACCGTGGATTCCTGCCAGCTTTGAAATGGCTGAAGCTGCCGTATTGGGCAGAAACCTTAAAATCCACAACGCCATAAGTCCCTTGTTTTCCATCCTGCCATCTGTTATCTGGGGGATCTCGCCGTCGATATCAAGGTTGGGCCCGTTTCCCACAAACAGGCCGGCCCTTGAAATCATATTAGATGTAATACGGGTATTTTTTACAGCATCCATGGCCGCTGCCACACTAAACGCCGAACCTCGGTTCAGATACCGGGCATCCTTAAACCTTCCGGTAAATTCCTTGATATTAAAACCTTCTACCGGAGAAACAACAACTTCATCATCAAAAGAGGGTCTCTTAAAAACCGATTTTCCATTTTTTAGATTGCGGGTAATCTGCTCAAGGGTATTGCCCAGAGATGACACGACCCCTACTGATGTGATGACCACTCTTTTTGGCATCTATATCTCCAGGTACAGAGCTTCAAAAGGTTTTCTTTCAACCGGCTCCGGGTTTTCATCAGGAAAGCCCGCTGACACAAAGCACTTAACACATATGCCCTCAACTCCCATAAATGTCTCCGGGCAGGTAAGGAAAGTCAATGGGCCGGTCAAGACACATGTTCCCAGGCCAAGTTCGTGGCCTTTTAATATAAAACCTTTGAGAGCCAGCCCCACTGTGATATCAAGATCCGTATCCCCTCTTATGTCTGATGGTATCACTTCTGCTTCAAAAAGTTTTTTTGAAAACCCCTTTCCGCCTGAAACCACACCCACTGCAAACAATGCCGGCGCATCAAACATAAACCGGGAAAATCGCCAGTAGGCATTGATTATGTTTCTGATCTTTTTGGGTTTGTTTTTTGTTGCAGCTTGCCTAAGAAGATCATCACGGCCTTTGGCCATTTCCCGGTAAATTTTATCCCTTACTTCAGGTTAACTTATTTGAATAAAGCGCACCGGCCGGACATTTGAAGGAGATGGAGCAAAAGAGGCGCAAAGAACCATCTGACGGATCAGATCTTCATCCGGCACCCTGTCTTTATACTTTCTTATGCTTCTTCGTGATTTTATAAGGTCATCCAATGATTTCATCATTCAAACTCTGATCTTCTCGAAGCAAAGTGTAGATCCCGACCAATGGTCAGGGCATCCCGCCAATAGGCGGGACAGTTGCTTTTTGAGCTTCTCAACCTCTTATTTTCTTAATTCCTTATCTTTT
>JAUXBD010000155.1 GCA_030619585.1 Desulfobacteraceae bacterium | reverse complement strand
CCGTGTTTCTCATTTGTTTTTAGTTTGATGTCACTCATTGTATTATATATATAGATAACCTGTAAAACATACCAAAACGTAAATGTATAAATCACTGGAAAAAATAACTTATTCCTTTTGTTTTTTTTATCATGCCTCTCCCCATGAATCGGAATTACCCAATTTGGACGGTTCACATTTTTTAAACACTATCATATGAAATGTCTTTATGTAAACACCCTGACGTTAGAGGCTTGAGGATAATTGGATGATTTTTCCATGTGTTTTTGTAATTAATACTATTAGTTTCTATATGGTTATGATAAAGTATGCCGAAGAACAAGGCCCAATAATATATTGATATTACTATAAGGAGAAGCAAATGGTGTCTGATGTGTCTTGTGACAATACAAAAAATGTTGGGTTCATCTCGGTTCGTCTTGCAGGAACAGATGGTGTTTCTCTTGAAACTGCCAAGTGGGCGACTGTTTTTGAGAAGGAGGGATTTACCTGTTACTATTTTGCAGGTGAACTTGATACGCCCCCTGAAAGATCGTACTTGCTTGAAGAGGCCCATTTTACACATCCTGAAATAAGGAATATTTTTGAAAACTGCTTTGGCACCCAACTAAGGGGCCGTTTCATAACCAGAAAAATCTATGAAATGAAAAGCAAAATTAAGGATCACATCTACAATTTTATAGAAAAATTCAAGATCAACCTTTTAGTTACCGAAAATGTCTTGACAATACCCCTTAATATCCCTCTTGGAATTGCCATTACAGAAGTTATTTCTGAGATCGGTGTGCCCACAATTGCACATCACCATGATTTTTTTTGGGAGAGGCAGCGGTTTTTAACAAATGCCGTCTGGGAATATCTTAATATGGCCTTCCCCCCTCATCTGAGCTCCATCGAGCATGTAATAATCAACTCTTCTGCAAGTAACCAGTTGAGTCTCAGAACAGGCATTTCAGCCACGATAATCCCAAATGTTATGGATTTTGAAAATCCCCCATTACCTCCTGATGAATATAGCAGTGATGTGAGAAAGGCTCTTGGTATTCAAGATGATGAGCTTTTCATTCTCCAACCCACAAGGATTGTAAAGCGTAAAGGAATTGAGCATGCCATTGAGCTTGTGAGTAGAATAGGTATGAAAGCAAAACTAGTTATATCACATGCATCCGGCGATGAAGGTTATGATTATGAAAACAGGATAAGGGAATATTCGAAGCTCATGAAAGTTGACACTGTTTTTGTTTCCGAAATTATTAATGAGCGAAGGGGGCAGACAAAAACAGGGAAAAAAGTATATACACTTGATGATATCTATCCCTATGCAGATCTTGTCACTTATCCTTCTAATTTCGAGGGTTTTGGAAACGCATTTCTTGAAGCAATATATTTCAAAAAGCCCATTGTTGTGAATAATTACTCAATCTATGCAACGGATATTAAACCAAAAGGATTTTCAGTTATCGAGATTGACGGATATGTGACCTATGCTGCTGTGGAGCAGACCAAAGAAGTATTAAGAGACAAAAAGCTCTGCAAGAACATGGTAGATCATAATTATGAAACTGCCAAACGCTATTTTTCATATAAGGTTCTTCAGCAAAAACTGAAGAACCTTATAGCAGACTGTATACACTAATTAAGATATTAAAACCAGAAGGGTTTGAGCTTATGTGATGGTAAAAAAAACAAAAGATATAATCGGCATGCGTAAAGATGCCGGTATTATTTTCCAAAGTGGCCTTAAGGCTGTAGAGCCGGGGGCTGCCGTAAAAAAATACTGCCATATTAAAGGGGAGAACCTGATTGTTGGTAAAATGATCTATGACCTTTCCGGTTTTAAGAATCTTTTTGTAATAGGGTTTGGAAAGGCTGCAGCTCCCATGGCAAAAGCTTTTGAAGATCTGCTTGGAGAAAGAATTACAGGCGGGATAATAAATGTAAAATACGGACACCTTGCACGACTTGAAAGGATAGCGACGATCGAAGCCGGGCACCCTGTGCCGGATAGTAACGGGGAGAAAGGGGCCGGTGCTATTGTGAAAATTGCTCAAGATGCCGGGAAAGATGACATGGTTATATGCCTAATTTCCGGGGGGGGATCTGCCTTGCTTCCTTTGCCGGCCGAAGGACTGACACTTGAAGATAAGCAGAACACAATAAATGTACTTCTTGCCTGCGGAGCCACAATATACGAGATCAATACCATTCGGAAGCATATGTCTTTTGTAAAGGGCGGAAGGCTTGCGCAACTGTCATGGCCTGCCACATTCGTATCTGTAATCCTTTCAGACGTGGTGGGAGATGATACAGATGTTATTGCTTCCGGGTGTTGTGTGCCTGATCCGAGCACTTTTAGCGATTGTATGGTAATTCTTAACAAATACGGAATATTAAGACGAATACCACAGGCGGTTGTTTCCCATATAAAAGCGGGTATTTCAGACCCTGCCATGGAAACGCCAAAACCCGGCAGCCCTTACTTTAAACATACACACAATCTTATTGTCGGAAACAACATAAAAGCTATTCTTGCTGCAAGGAATAAAGCTGAAGACCTGCAATATAATACAATTGTGCTTTCATCCATGATCGAAGGCGAAACAAAAGATGTGGCCAAGGTCCATACAGCTATAGCAAAAGAGGTCCTCAAAACAGGCCTGCCGGTGACGACTCCTGCCTGCATAATTTCAGGAGGTGAAACCACAGTAACAATAAAGGGCAAAGGCAAAGGGGGAAGGAATCAGGAATTTGTCCTTTCAGCGGCCATTGATATTGCGGGAAAAGAAAATATAGTTGTCTTAAGCGGTGGCACCGACGGCAATGACGGTCCCACAGATGCAGCTGGAGCGGTTGCTGATTGTGACACATTAAAAAGGGCTGAAGTCTTGGGGATGAACCCTGGGAATTTTCTGAAAAATAATGATTCATATAATTTTTTTCAAAAACTTGACGATCTTCTGGTGACAGGGCCTACTAATACAAATGTAATGGATCTAAGGATTATGCTTATAGGATAGGTTGCCTGAATAGTATTTTTAAAGACAAAAGGATCCGGCGAAAATATGATCGATTTAAAAGTTTCACTTATTCAGACTGATCTGATGTGGGAGGATGTTGACTCAAACATCGCTCTACTTGACGAAAAAATTGACAGGATCGGCGAGAATACGGACCTTATCGTTTTGCCGGAGATGTTTACAACCGGCTTTAGTTTGAATGCCGGCAATTTTGGACAGGAGATGAAGGGGCCAACTGTAAAATGGCTCCAAACAAAATCGCGGGAAAAAAATGCTGACATCACAGGTAGTATTATAATTAAAGAAGGTGGATTTTTTTTTAATCGGCTGGTATGGGCCAAACCTAAAGGAGAGCTACTTACCTATGATAAAGGGCATCTGTTTCGTATGACTGGTGAAGATAAGGTATATACTCCCGGCAGGAAAAAAATTACTGTTGAATTGAATGGTTGGAAAATCAGGCCTTTTATCTGCTACGATCTGCGGTTTCCCATTTGGACGAGGAATTTAGACAATGAGTATGATGTGGCTGTTTTTATAGCGAACTGGCCGGAGAAACGATCGTCACACTGGAAGTCACTGCTTCAGGCCAGAGCAATAGAAAACCTGTCATATGTCATAGGTGTAAACCGCGTGGGAAGAGACGGCAAGGGATATTCTTATAGTGGTGATTCTTCAGTTATTGATCCTATTGGAAATGTTTTATTCCAAAAGAGCCACAATGAATGTATTCATACCGCTTCGTTATCACATTTGCTGGTTAAAGAACACAGAGAATCTTTCCCAGCATGGATGGATGCAGACAAAGATATGTATTTTCCCCCTTGAACTTTTTGGGGTTTGTGATAAATATTATAAATATCACTGATTTGTGTTGATTTGGTTTTTTGATAAGAAAGATACATTTTTTTATAAAATAGTTAATGTGACAAGGTAGCATTAGAGAAAAGGTGGTAAAATAATATCTTTAATCGGTTTTTTGGAGCATATAACTTGATAAAATTCGTCTCAAAGCCTTTGGGGATAGATGGTCTTAATCTTAAAACCTACCCTTTAAATTTTTCTTTGGACCGACTTGTACCTGGCGTTGATAATACACGCTACGATGTTTATTTAAGCCCAGATTTTGTGAAATCAGTAAGCAAAGTTGCGTTTAGACTCATTGTTAAACACGCCGGGGCCAGCGAAAGTCAGCTGGAAGATAAAAAAGGATCAGCTCTGGCCAAAGAGATGCGCGAGTTCATCACTCTTTGTAAAGATCTACTGCAAAGCGCGATCAATAAGACGAAAATGGATCGCGAGGTCCAGATTAATATCCTTATCCAGACAGCAATATCAAAAATAGTTCTTGAAGAGACTACTAACAAATATGACGTACTGGTGGAACATTATAAGAACATCATCAGAGAACATGAGATGGCTGTCAGCAGGTCGATAAGTGATATTATAAATCTTAAAGAGGAACTTTCCAGCATTCAGCAGAAAAAAAGACTCATCTTACGCAATGTGATGAGAGAGCTGTTTCTACATATTATTGATATTCAGGATCAAAACTTTAAAGAGACCTGTGTGGCAAATTTTGGTTCCGGTTCCACTCTTTCAGATGATTTTTTTTCCAATCCTTTGCTTCATTCCGAGAATCTGGTCGACGATTTTTTTATGATAGAGAACTATGTGCTGCTTGGCAATCGTCTTGAAGATTCCCTTAGATACGATCTATTGATAGCATTAATCAGAGAGTTTTTTAGGGAAATTGACACCCCGAGCCCCGACAAAAAGAGTCCAGACAATAAGGACCCATACAAAAAGGATAATCCGGAAAATAAAGAAGCGATACCCCAAGCAGATGGCAATGAGGATAAAGATAAGCCGGAGGACACAAAAGATCTCAGAATAGATAGTCTGATCAGTCAAGTTGATAATATTGACGTCTTGATAAACAGCTTTAAAACTTTGGATGAGTTAAAATTACTAAAGAAGGAGAAAGCCCCGAAAACTGATATCGCAAGAAAAAAAAGCTATTATAAAGAACAGAAGAGGCTTTTGAACCATATTTATAAGAAATTTAATCGTGTTGGGCTTGTAGAAGCGGTTGCGTCTTTTTATGAAATGCACTTGATTTACCTT
>JAUXBD010000218.1 GCA_030619585.1 Desulfobacteraceae bacterium | reverse complement strand
TCTGTTTTTCTCATCTTGTTAAAGCGTAGCGGAAACCCGGCTATTTTCAGCGGGATAACTTTCTTTGTCTTTAATAATTTGCGAAAATCTGCGTAATCTGCGGATATAAGTTGTTTGTTTTTTTATATTTTTATCTTCTTTGTCCTTAATAATCTGCGGATCATCTTGCAGCATTCACCTCATCTTTGATCCGTTTCACATGCCCGCGCCCCAGTCCCTTTACTTCGCAGCCAAGCTCAAAATATCGGCGAATTTCATCATCATCAAACATTCCAAAACAGTCGATGATGGCTGCGGGTTGACCGGTCATTTTAACAACATCATCCGGCTTAAGATCCATGTACACTTTGTGCCTTACGGTAAAAACCACTGAATCAGCACCTTTTAATGTTTCAGCCAAGTCTGAATGCATCTTCAATTTTCCAAGTTTATCCTGGTTTCTGAAAAACCTTGCCATGGAGTGGCCCGGTGACGGATAGGTTTCCTGTTTTTCAAACTCCCACCAGTGTTTTACATAAGGATCGTGTGCTGCTATATCCCCGCCCATTTCTGCAATCTTTCTTACAATTATTTCAGAGCCGCTGTACCTGGTATCCCCAACATCCTCCCTGTATGAGGCCCCAAGAATGGCAACTTTTGAGTTTGGCACTATCTTTCCCATATTGCGCAGAGCATCACGGACCAACTGGGCGGCGCGCAATGACCGGGTATCATTTATATCAATGGAAAGTGGCGTGATCTTAAATATATCATCTTCAAACCCCATGAGTGTATGGTAGGCCCATACACCAAGCCCGCCATCTTTTGGCAGGCAGTATCCGCCTATTCCCGGTCCGGGGAAAAGCATGTTAGCATGGGTGGGGCGAACCTTTATGGCTTTTATCACTTTTATCAGATCAACTCCATTGCGCTCGGAAAATACACTCCACTCGTCCATAAAGGCAAGTATGTTGGCTCGATATGAATTTTCAACTATCTTGCAGGTTTCACTTTCAATAGGCCTGTCAAGAACAGTTAAGGGATATTTATCAACATTTAAAACTTCCGAAAGAAATTTTGTAACATTCTCCCGTGCTTTTTCATTGATTCCACTGCACACCCTCCAGAAATCGCGGATAGATGCCACATAGTTTCGCCCCGGCATAACACGTTCGTATGAATGGGCAAGAAGAGGCTCGCAGTCCTTTATACCACGCTTTTCAAATGCCCTTGTTATAATCGGATTTGCCACATATTCGGTGGTTCCCGGAGGAACTGTTGTTTCAATCAGAACAAGGCAATCGGATTTTATCCTTTCTCCGATTACTTTCAGGCTTAATTCCAGGGCGGCAATGTCTGCATGCCCCTTCCTAACATCACCAAAACCCTCCTTCAGGTAATCACACTGAACATCCACCACAACCACATCTGCAAGAGTAAGTACATCATAAGTGAAGGTGGCGATTAATGTCTTTTTATCCAGTACACAGCGCTTAATAAGGGGAGCGACTTCAGGATCTTCAGCTTCAACAGGAGCAACCCCTCTGTTGAGGTACGGTATTTTCCAGAAAGATCGTGTGGAGGGTCGCTGCATGCCGATTACAAATTTTCCAGACTCTTTTGTCTCCCTGTCAACCGAATCTGCAACAACGCCGGCCATAACAGCCCCGACAAAGCCTACCCCCATAACGACAACAATTTGACGGCCCATGGCCCGCTGCTCATCAACAAGCTTCTTTATCCTTTCGAACTCCTCTTTATAATCCTTATCCCCGGGAAGCTGAAAAATTTCACCTGCCGGACAGACGGACACATTCTCCGATAAACTATCATTGTTGTTTTTGGAATTTGTCATCTTTGCTGTTACCTCCTTGTAACTTTAAGGATAAACCTTGGGGAAATTAGAGAAATCAAACTTGTTGATTTTACAACAAACTATCAGCCAATTCAAGAAAATAGCTCCGCATCCTGGTTTGCACCGGCATTCGGAACCTAACCTATTGTTATTACATAATATAGCTTATATTGTTTAATTGCAGGGTTATTGAGTATCCTCTTATTGCAAAAAAACAATTAAAGCAATGCTGAAATGAAGAAAATACCAGATGTTTTGTACCGAGCTGTGATTACGACCGCAAGATGTTGTGTTTTTAAGGTAAAATGGAAAGAGTGCCTTTTGAGCAAAAAACAGGGGCTAAAAAGCTATGATAATCATAAGAGGAAGGGATGCAATAGCAATGCGCGTGACCATCGGTGGGAATGAACTTTATTCCCGCCGATGCGGGATTCACACATTTTATTACACCGGGCATTTGCACTCCGGTTTAACATGTGGTAAAAATTTCCATTCATCCACCAGTCAAGCTCATCCCACAGGAGGCTGATATATGAAGCCAAAAAAAAAGCAATATATAGGGGCAATTGACCAAGGAACAACCAGCACACGTTTTGTCATTTTCAACCATAGGGGGGAAATTGTTTCAAAGCACCAGCTGGAGCACAAACAGATCTATCCCAAGCCTGACTGGGTCGAGCATGATCCGATCCAGATAAGGGACAACGCTTTTCAGGTTATAAAAGTTGCAATGAAAAAGGCAGAAATAGCGCCTGAACAGTTAGCCGGCATCGGTGTAACAAACCAGCGGGAAACAACGGTTATTTGGGACCCGCAAACCGGCAAACCATACTGCAACGCAATCGTCTGGCAGGACCTAAGAACCAGCGAACTGTGCAAAAGCATGGCTAAAAATAACAATATAAATTGTTACAGTAAAAAAGTAGGGCTTCCTCTTGCCACATATTTCTCCGGTCCGAAAATAAGATGGATTCTTGAAAATGTACCGGGAGTCAAAAAAGCTGCACAAAAAGGGCGGGCTATATTCGGGAATATGGATACATGGATTATCTGGTGGCTGACCGGTGGTCCCGGCAAAGGGATCCATATCACCGATGTGACAAATGCCGGCAGGACAATGCTCATGAACCTGAAAACATTAAGCTGGGATCCTGAAATGCTCGATATTATGGGAGTCCCGGACAATATGCTTCCTGAAATAAAGTCCTCAAGTGAGATCTACGGCTATACCGCCCAATCCGGAGTCTTTGGCAAAAGTATTCCGGTGGCAGGTGATCTGGGAGATCAGCAGGCAGCGCTATTCGGACAGACCTGCTTTAGTCCCGGAGAGGCAAAAAACACTTACGGCACAGGGTGTTTTCTCCTGCTTAACACAGGGGAAAAAATCGTATATTCCAAAAGCGGTCTGTTGACCACACCTGCATATAAAATAGGCGGCCAGCCAGCTGTATACGCTCTTGAGGGCTCCATAGCCATTGCAGGCTCACTTATCCAGTGGATCCGCGATAACCTTGGACTGATCAAAAAAGCACCTGAAATCGAAAACCTGGCAAAATCGGTAAGTGACAATGGGGGGCTATATTTTGTGCCTGCATTTTCCGGACTCTTTGCACCACACTGGAGAAGTGATGCCAGGGGGATTATGGTGGGCCTGACCCACTTTATCAACAAAGGCCACATTGCAAGGGCAGCCCTTGAAGCCTGCGCATTCCAGACAAAAGAAATTTTTAATGCCATGGCAAAAGATTCCAGCATATCGTTAAAATCCCTGAAAGTTGACGGAGGCATGGTGGCAAATAATCTTCTCATGCAGTTTCAGTCCGACATTCTAAATATTCCCGTTATCTGCCCCAAAATAACCGAAACCACGGTTCTGGGAGCAGCCTATGCAGCAGGCCTGGCCGTTGGCTTCTGGAAAGAGCAAAAAGAGTTAGAGAATAACTGGTCAAAAGGAAAACAGTGGGAACCTGACATGAATAAAAAGACAAGAGAGAGCCTTTATAAAGGATGGCAAAAAGCTGTCAAAAGGACTTTTGACTGGGTGGAGTAAAAAAAAACTTAAATCCGCAGATTACGCAGATTTTCGCAGATTATTAAAGACAAAGAAGATTAGAAAATAAGAAGTTGAGAAAAAACAAATGCTGGAAATAAACTACCCCGCCGCAAGCAGACGGGGTATCTACTTATGGAATACTCCATTTTAACGCTGCAAGCAGCGGGGAATTAAACCCTAAATGATATTAAAATCAGGACAAAAGTGAGCTCAGGACAAAAATAATGATTAGAAGTAAAAAATGATCCAAACGTCCTATCACAAGGGA
>JAUXBD010000212.1 GCA_030619585.1 Desulfobacteraceae bacterium | reverse complement strand
TCTTGAAAAACAGGGCCACAAGGTCATTACAGCAGAGAACGGCATAGCGGCACTGGAATGTCTGAAAACTTTTACCCCTGAAATCATATTTTTAGATCTTATAATGCCAAAAATTAACGGCGAAAAACTGTGCCGTATTATCCGCAGTAAGCCGGAATTTGAGAATGTTTTTATTGTTATTCTATCCGGAATAGCTATTGAAGAGAATCTGGATTTCATAGGGTTAGGCGCTGATGCCTGCATTGCCAAGGGCCCAATGAATAAAATGGCTAAGCTTATACTTGATGTGCTGGACCAATTTGATAAAGGAGCCCGTGGCAAACAACAGGATACAATTTTAGGACTTGAAGGTTTGTACAGCAGGGAGGTCACACAGGAGTTACTATCTTACCAAAAGCATTCTGAAGTCATACTGCACAACCTGGATGAAGGAATAATTGAGCTCACAGAGGATAAAAAAATAGTTTTTGCAAACCCTGCTGCGATCTCCTTTACAGGAATTCCAGAGGAAAAACTTCTTGCTTCAAATTTTATTGAACTTTTTAATGATGACCATGGAAAAAGGATCCATAAACTTCTCACCAATTTAGATGATTCACCGGATATCATTCCGGAAAACCAGCCTGTAGCAATAAACGAAAAACAGGCTTCTTTAACTTTTCTGCCTGTGAGGACTAAGACCCACAAACTAATTATTGTGATAATCAAAAATGTTGATGAGAAAAAACGCCTTGTGGCACAGCTTACCCAGGCCAGAAAGATGGAGGCCATAGGCAACCTTGCCGGTGGGATCGCCCATGAATTTAATAATGCCCTGATAGGAGTATCCGGCAACATAGAACTTCTAAAGATGGAACTTAGTGAAAACAGTGAAATCGACGAATACATTAACGCAATGCTCACCTCTGTCCACAGAATGGCCCAACTGACCAAGCAGCTTTTGGCATATGCAAGAGGCGGAAAGTATCACTCGGAGATCATATCCATGAGCGACTTTCTTGAGAACTCCCTTCCTCTGATCATTCATAAGATCAATCCATCTATCCGTGTGGAGACAGATTGTCCTTCAGACATATTTAATGTGGAAGCAGATGAAACACAGATGCAGATGGTGCTGTCTGCTGTTATGAACAATTCGGCAGAGGCAATAGAAGGCAGAGGCAGAATAAGAGTCATTATAAGGAACAGGGTTGTTGACGAAAAGTTTGCAAAAACCCGTCCGGGTCTTTATCCGGGAAATTATGCGTGCCTTATCATAGAAGATGACGGTAAAGGAATGGATGAACTAACCAGCAAACAGGTCTTTGAACCATTTTTTACCACCCATTTCCAGGGTCGTGGACTGGGACTGGCTGCTGCATACGGTATTGTAAAAAATCACAGAGGATGGATATCCATTGAGTCAAAACTGGGCGAAGGCTCTGTGGTGAGCATATATCTGCCTAAAGCTGAAACCTGACCGGCCTGATCTTCTTACATAATGGTTCTAAGAATATCCTCCTTACCTATTATACCGACAAGTTTACCTTCATCAATAACCGGAATGGAATGAAAATTCTTATCCACCATAAGATTTGCTATCTCTCCAATACCTGTATCAGGGCTAACGGCAACCGGGTCTACGGTCATTGCATCAGAAACTTTTAAAGCCGCAATCTTTTGGATATTCTTTTCAAATTTTTTCATGGAAGTTAGCGGTATGAACCCATCTAACAATGTGAATAGAGACGGCAGGGGGATGGTTTTTTGCTGGGCTATCAGATCGCTCTGGCATAATATCCCCACCATTTTACCCTCTTCATCAACCACGGGAACACCGTTGATATTCTCTTCCACAAGAATTCTTGCCGCCTGAACGATCTCTGTATCAGGAGAAACCGTTATCACCTCTTTTGCCATTATGTCCTCTGCTTTTATCATGATCTTACCTCATATACGATAATAGTTAACTACTATCCTGCTGGTTTAAAAAAGTTTCAAACTCCAGGCTGTAAATATATAAAAGCACCATTGTAAGTCCAAAAATAAGAGGGCCGTAAAGCAGACCCATGAGCCCAAAATACTTCAGACCGCCTATGATGGAAAAAAAGATAAGAAAAGTACTCATATCGGCAGCCCCCTGCATAAAAAGAGGCCTAACAAAATTATCTATCATGCCAACAACTATTACACACCAGCCGATCATGAAAACGCCAAGCCCAAAATGGCCTGATATAAAAAGGTATCCTGTGGCAGGCACCCATATAAGGGCGGTTCCCACAATAGGAATAAGAGATGCAAAAGCCATTATCATACCCCAAAAAAGAGCAGGCAGGCCTGCGATCTTAAAAGCAATGCCGCCGGCAACCCCCTGGGCAATCGCTGTTGCCAGCGTACCAAGAAGCGCAGAGCGTGAGACAGTTTTAATCTTTTCCATAATCTTGTCTTCATTACTTGTGGACAGGGGCACAAGGTGAAGTATATATTGGAAAATACTCTTTTCATCCCTTATAATAAAGAAAAAGGTAAAAATCATAAGAAAAAATTTACCCACAAGAGATGCTATATTGCCTGCAAAATTCTGCCCCTGTTTTAACAAAGTGGTCCCCACAGATCTGCTTGACTGAATAATCGCCTGTTCTATATTTATCTCCTTAAGATCAAATTCCGGAGATATCTTCGATAGATCAGGCAGATACTTATCCACAAGTTCAACACCTTTTGTCAAAAGCGGAGACAGATTACCCTCTTTTATCCACAAACCTATGGCTGTAAAAGAGTTTATTCCCTGGTGTATCAGAGACAAGGTTATAACCATAACAGGCAGCACCACGACAATGGTCAAAATGATACAGGAAATGAATGCTGAAAGGTTTTTTCTTCCTTTCAATGCTTTTTCTATTCTTCGATGCACAGGGCTCAAGACCGTGGCAAGTATCATCGCCAGGATGATGGCATGAAGATAGGGTTCCAGGATCTTGTAGCAGGCAAAGAGAACAAGGAAAAGGACAAAAAGAAGAAAATAGTGGGACGGGTTAAGATTACCCACAATGGTTTTGCTTTTGTCTTTGTTTGTCATCACAGGCATCCTTTCAATGTCTAAAAAGCGTTTTCACAGTTTTTTCTCCTGTCATCTAGTAACTTCTAAATAAATAAGGGGATTCAATAAATCCTCCCACTTTTTGAGAAGTTACTCATCTCCCCCCATTAATGTAATTTTCATCCAGGGTACCATGAACAACCGGAAGTGATGATATCTCAGGAGGGGTAAATCCAAATACAAGGTTAAGAAAAATAGTGACCATGCGAAAGGTCGCCCCCCACAAAACCTCTGTTTCACACCCATTTTTATGAAGAAAACAGGGGAAATCCTCTGACAGTATTTTCAGAGCCCTTTTATGATAAGGTGAATTATCCGACATCTTTAAAAGCTCCGGTTGAATCTTTATTTTATAGCACCCGTAACATGACGGTTTTAGTAAATGCTTTAAAGGTATTCTGACTATCTTCTCCACCTCCCAGTTTGGAAAAAACCTCTTCTGATTAAAAACCCATCCTACCATGGGATAGATAAATCGTGGCGCCATCTGTAGGTTGAGTGGCGGTAAAGGCCCAAGGAATTTTACGGCAAAGGGATTCAGTCGCATCTCTTCAAAACTTTCCCTTAGACTTGTGGCAAAAAAGATGGCCATATGATCCGCTTCTTCTGGATTCAATTTTCGCCACTTGTCCCAGTGAGGCCAGCGTGCTAGTGGAAAATGCGGTAATGCCAAAGCCTTTGAGATAAAACGATCTATCCGTGGTGAAACCCTTCCACCAGGACAGCAAAGATCACCAGCCTGTCTCACCTTGTCAGACCTTTTGTTTAGAATCAAACAAACTTCAGACGAAGATCCACTTTCATAGGTGTACATGCCAAGCAGAAACATAACTGCAGACATTGTTGAAAGGTCATCCACATCTTTCGGCAAAACATGCTTGTCCCGGTTTTCAGCATTAAGCACACTTGAGATCTGTTCTATTAATCCGGAAACATCCTTCAATATATCGTTCATAACTCTTAAATCTATCCTATTTTTTTAAAACCTTTAATGCTTCTTTTTTAACCTCCATGTCAGGATCTGAAAGCATTTTGGTGATTTCATATTCAAGCCCCACAACTTCACCCCCCCCAGCTTCCCTTATCTGCTTTAAGGCCAGACATCTAACCCTGGGATTAATGTCTTGCAAACACTTTCTA
>JAUXBD010000010.1 GCA_030619585.1 Desulfobacteraceae bacterium | reverse complement strand
GGAGTGTTATTCACATGGTCATCCCCCCTAATGACTGTATTGATCTTCATTGTAACATCATCAACCACAACCGCCAGATTGTACGTTGGCATTCCATCGCTGCGCTGAATAATGAAATCGTCAAGTTCGGAATTCTGAAAGGTAATGTTGCCTTTTATAACATCGGCAAGGAGCGTGGCCCCGGAAATGGGCGCTTTGAAACGGACCACAGCGTTTTCAGATGCACCCAGCCCTTTTTGGCGGCATGTGCCGTCATATTTGGGTTTTCCACCTGAGGCCATGGCCTTTTTCCTCATGGCATCAAGGCTTTCCGCAGAACAGGTGCAGTAATATGCATCTTGTGAATCAATGAGCTTTTGTATGTGTTCCCTGTAAATATCGAGCCTTTTTGATTGAAAATAGGGCCCTTCATCCCAGTCGATGCCCAGCCACTCAAGGGCTTCAAATATCGCATCAACCGAAGCCTGGGTTGAACGTTCAACATCGGTATCTTCAATCCGAAGCACAAATTTGCCTTTTTTATTACGGGCATAAAGCCAGTTAAAAAGAGCTGTCCTGGCCCCCCCCAGATGCAGATAGCCTGTAGGGCTGGGGGGAAATCTTGTTATAACTGTTTCCATATTATTCCGCCTGTCTTTACTAACTGTTATATGGTTAGTATTAGTAATTAGTAAAATCAACCTGAAGCCAGCCGGATCTGATTATTCAGGTTTAAATATTATTAAGTGATCCGGAAAAAAAGGGGTAGACCTAAGAAGTCAGCTTAAGTGAAAAGGCAAGAATCGACTTTAGTTTAATAATTATAAGCCATTACAAAGGAAAGCCCTTTTTAACATAAAAAATGTTTTCAATACCACATAAGGTTAAAGATCACAAGAAAACAAAAATAAAAAAATGTTTGTGAAATTTCTTGACAATCCAATCCAATTCAATTACTAGAGAGAGTACAATTGCGGCAGTAATGATAATTGAACATATGATTAAAAATTAAATAGTTAAAGGATTACTCATGCCAGTACCTAAGCGAAAAACATCAAAATCAAAACGGGATAAGCGGCGCACGCACCAAAAGACCGAAGCGCCCAACCTGTCTGAATGTCCTCAGTGCGGTGAAGCGAAACTCCCCCACCGGGCGTGTCCCAGCTGTGGCTCTTACAAGGGTCGGGATATAGTTGAACCGGAAGAGTGATGTTTCGATTATATTACGGTATTTGAATAAGCAGAATCAAAAGTTTTTTAAATACCCGCACTATTCAACAAAAGACCAGGTCTAAAAGACCCAGTTTAAAAGATCAGGTCCAGTTGCGTGGGAGATTGCTATGACAGAGCAGGAAAAACGCACTATTGTGGTTACCGGAGGGTCAAGGGGTATTGGTCGGGCTATCTGCCAGTCGTTTGCAGGGCCGGACACCATAATTTTCTTTAATTACTATCCGGAAGACCCTGCAAGCGAAGAGTCTATAAAACTTATAACTGAGGCAGGAGGATCAGCAACAGGCCAGTGTGTAAATGTCGTATCGGAAGAAGAAGTTACCGGTTTTTTTGAAAAAGTAGTTGCCGAAACAGGAAGAATTGATGTTCTGGTAAACAATGCAGGTATAACAAGAGACGGTCTTCTTGTGCGCATGAAAGAGGAAGCCTGGGATGCTGTTCTGGATATAAATTTAAAGGGCTCATTTATATGTACAAAGGTTGCAGCAAAGATAATGATGAAACAGCGATCCGGCCGGATTATCAATATATCATCTGTGGTTGGCGTAACCGGTAATGCCGGCCAGGCAAATTACTCAGCATCAAAGGCAGGTCTGATCGGCCTGACAAAAACCGTTGCAAAAGAGCTCGCCCCAAGGGGTATTACGGTAAATGCAGTTGCTCCGGGTTA
This sequence comes from Desulfobacteraceae bacterium, assembly GCA_030619585.1. Lineage (GTDB taxonomy): Bacteria > Desulfobacterota > Desulfobacteria > Desulfobacterales > SURF-7 > JAUXBD01. Next base: position 8,953 of record JAUXBD010000010.1, on the reverse strand, counting down.
TATCGAGTCGGATATGACGGCAGCCCTTTCGGAAAAAGCAAAAAAATTCATGTTGGATCAGGTGCCCCTGGGCCGTGCCGGACAACCCGAAGATGTTGCTGAAATTGTACACTTTTTGGCCTCTGACAGCGCATCATATGTTACCGGCCAGGTAATACATGTCAGCGGTGGCATGTATATATGACAAACAATTATAATTAAGGAGAGGAAGTCATGTCGGTTGAGGATAAGCTTAAAAAGGTTATTGCAGATAAACTTAGTGTTGACCTGGAAGAGGTTGTTGAAAATGCATCATTTGTGGACGATCTTGGTGCCGATTCTCTTGACCTTGTGGAGCTCATCATGTCCATGGAAGAGGAGTTCGATGTGGAGATTCCTGATGATGATGCAGAGAAAATGGTTACTGTTAAAGATGCCATAGAGTATCTGCACGCACATTCATAAATTTTTTTTGCGTTCAGTAAAAAAGCTGTGTTTTAGTCTCAATTGGGGTTTGTTTTTTGTGTTGCTGTTAAGTACCAATTGATCATGGAGGATGAGCTTTGGACAGACGGGTAGTTATCACTGGTGTCGGACTTGTAACACCTCTTGGTGTGGGTGTTGAGGAAACATGGGCTGCGCTGTGCGCAGGCAAATCCGGGATAGCTGAAATTACAAAATTTGACGCTTCCAAACACGATACAAAGATTGCAGCAGAGGTAAAGGGGTTTGACCCTAAGGATTTCCTGCCTAAAAAAGAGGTAAAACGGACCCAGGACTTTATCGCTTATGCTGTTGCTGCAACCCGGATGGCCATGGATGATTCCGGTTTTACAATTGATGATTCAAATGCCCTAAAGGTTGGCGTACTCACAGGATGCGGCCTTGGCGGGCTTGGCATGATAGAAGAATCAACAAAGACGCTGGACAAAAAAGGTCCAAAAAGAGTAAGCCCTTTTCTTGTGCCCATGATGCTGGGGAACATGGCCCCTGGAATGATTTCAATCGTTTTTGGAGCAAAAGGGCCCAATCTTTCGGTTGCCACAGCATGTGCGGCAGGAACCCATGCTGTGGGAGAAGCCTTTCAGCTAATAAAAAGCGGAGCTGCCGATGCAATGATAACAGGTGGTGTGGAGTCGGTTATCACTCCTTTGTGTGTTGCCGGTTTTAATTCCATGAAGGCCCTGTCCACCCGCAACCATGAACCTGAAAAAGCCTCCAGGCCTTTTGAAAGGGACAGAGATGGATTTGTGGTGGGAGAGGGAGCGGGCATCCTTTTACTTGAAACCCTTGAAGGGGCTCAAGAAAGAGGCGCCAAAATTTATGCGGAAGTATGCGGGTATGGAATGAGCGGTGACGGGCATCATATCGCTGCCCCTGCTCCCAATGGTGAAGGGGCGGCAAGGTGTATGAAGGCCGCTCTTAAAGATGCCGATATTACATATGATAAGGTTGATTATATCAACGCCCACGGCACATCAACCCCCCTTAACGACCTTTATGAAACCCAGGCTATAAAGTCGGTGTTCAAAGAGACGGCCGGCTCAGTACCAATAAGCTCTACAAAGTCCATGACAGGCCATCTGCTTGGGGCAGCCGGTGGTATAGAGGCTGTTTTTACAGCTTTAACCGTTCATCAAAGTGTGATCCCTCCAACTATAAATTTTGAAAATCCTTCCAAAGAGTGTGATCTTGATTATGTTCCCAATGTTGCACGGGAGAAAAATGTGGATATTGCCATGAGCAACTCTTTCGGGTTTGGAGGTACAAACGCGTCTTTGGTGTTGGGAAAAGTATCACAATAGCCAAGTCAGTTTCATTATACCTCTTTATCTCACCTTTTTAATCATCATCATTTCCATCGATTTCTCCATTAATTCATTTTGTTATTGCGGTTATTAAAATACACATCTATAAGAAACTCTTATAGATTGACCAGTTTAAACATGGACTGCAATAAAACAGGCAAGTTGCCAAATTAAGGGTTAAGAAAAGGACTAAAACAATGGAGGGAAATAAAGCGCCGGTAATAATTGGATGTGATCATGCTGCAGTGGTTTTAAAGGAAAGTGTAAAGACATTTCTTGAAAAAAGTGGTATTGAGGTTGAAGATGTTGGGGCCCATAGTACTGATTCGGTTGATTACCCTTATTTTGGGATCAAGGTTGCGTCCCAGGTTGCATCAGGAAGGTTCAAACGGGGGATACTGCTTTGCGGTACAGGGCTTGGTATGTCCATGGTTGCCAACAGGTTTTCCAATGTGCGGGCAGCTCTTTGCAGTGATATTTTTTCAGCTGTTATGAGCAGGCGTCACAATGACTCCAATGTACTTATCCTGGGCGGTCGCGTTATAGGAGATATTCTGGCCCTGGAGCTGGTGAAACAATGGCTTGAAGAGCCCTTTGAGGGGGGACGCCACCAGATGAGACTGGATAAGTTTGATAAGCTGGGGGAAAAGGCCGAAAAGTAAAAAATAATATACTAAAAAAGGGAAGCAAACGTTGGATTTGAAACTTATTGAACAGACAGACCCTGAAATAGCCCGGGCTATATCCATGGAGATGAACAGGCAGAAAAACAGTCTTGAGATGATAGCCTCTGAGAATTTTGTAAGCCGGGCTGTAATGGAAGCCCAGGGGAGTGTGCTTACAAACAAATATGCCGAAGGGTATCCTGGAAAACGTTACTACGGGGGGTGTGAATACGTTGATATTGCAGAACAACTTGCAATAGACAGGGCAAAAGAGTTATTTAATGCGGATTATGCGAATGTTCAGCCTCATTCAGGCTCCCAGGCCAATATGGCCGTGTACTTTGCACTGCTAAAACCGGGTGATACGATACTGGGAATGGATCTTTCCCATGGCGGCCATCTGTCACACGGAAGTCCGGTAAGTTTTTCAGGAAAGCTGTTTAATTTTGTACACTATGGTGTTGAAAAAGACACCGGAACAATTGACTATGAAAAAATGGCCCTTCTGGCAAAAAAACATAAACCAAAGCTCATTGTTGCCGGAGCCAGTGCATATCCCCGATTTCTGGATTTTGAGTTTTTTGAGAAAACCGCAAGATCAGTGGGCGCTTATCTAATGGTTGATATGGCCCATATTGCGGGTATGGTTGCAGTAGGTCTTCATCCGTCTCCAATCCCCTTTGCTGATGTGGTTACTTCAACAACACACAAGACACTTAGGGGACCGCGCGGGGGGTTGATCCTGGCAAAATCGGATTTTGGCAAAAAACTAAACAGTGAAGTTTTTCCCGGAATACAGGGAGGGCCGCTTATGCATGTGATTGCAGCAAAGGCGGTGGCGTTCAAGGAAGCTTTGTCTCAAACTTTTTCAGACCTCATGACAAATGTTGTGAAAAACGCATCAACCCTTGCACAACACCTTATGGAAGAGGGTGTGGACCTTGTGTCAGGTGGAACAGACAACCACATGATGCTTGCTGACCTGAGAAACCTGAACATAACAGGAAAAGATGCTGAAGATGCCCTGGGTCGTGCCGGTATCACAGTAAATAAAAACACCATACCCTTTGAGACCCAAAGTCCGCGCATAACAAGTGGTATTCGTATCGGTACGCCTGTTTTGACCACAAGGGGTATGGGTACAGCTGAGATGGAAGTTGTTGCAGACCTTATTGTTAAGAACTTAAAACACCCTAATGATGATGAGATCATGAAAAGCACCGAAAAAAAGGTGTTGGAACTTTGTGACGCTTTTCCCATATACAGAAGCCTGGAGGCTTTATTTAAACATGACAGCGAAAAGTAACCGTCCTTCCTGGGAAACATATTTTATGGATATCGCCATGCTGGTGGCAAAACGTTCCACCTGCAAAAGACGTGCAGTAGGAGCTGTACTTGTAAAGGATAAAAGGCTGCTTGCAACCGGTTACAATGGTGCGCCGAGTCACCTTAAGCACTGCCTTGACATAGGTTGCCTCAGAGAGGAGTTGAAAGTACCGTCAGGTGAAAAGCATGAACTGTGCAGGGGCATCCATGCAGAACAAAATGCCATAGTGCAGGCGGCATTTCACGGTGTTTCCATAAAAGGGGCAACTCTGTTCTGTACAAACCTTCCCTGTTCAATATGTGCCAAGATGATTATTAACGCAGGTATTGATAAAATCTATTTTAATGAAGGATATGCAGACTCCATGTCAAAAGAGATGTTGAAAGAGGCGGGAATTGAAATACTAAAGCATGATAACAGCATTTAAGGGGGAAAATTCATGAAATGTCCATTTTGTGGTGAGGTGAACAACAAAGTTATTGATTCCAGGTTAAGCAAGGACAACCATGTAATCCGCAGGCGTAGAGAGTGTATCGAATGCAGCAGGAGGTTCACCACCTATGAGCATATTGAAGAGATTCCTATCATGATTATCAAAAAAGACGGCCGCAGAGAGGAGTTTAACAAGGACAAGGTGCGCAACGGAATACATATGGCATGTCAGAAACGTGAGATAAGCATGAATGTGATTGAAGATTTTGTCGATGGCCTGGAGCGTGATCTTAGGGAAACAGGGGAAAAAGAGATCGCCTCCAGAGTAGTCGGAGAGAAAATTATGACAAAGCTCAATGAGCTTGATGAAGTTGCATATGTGAGGTTTGCATCTGTTTACCGGGAGTTTAAGCATGTGAATGACTTTCTTTCCGAGTTGCGGAGCCTGCTGCGCAAACATTAAAGGCTGGTACCAGTTCAGTTGCTGGCAAAGCAAAAGAGATTAAATTGTTTTGGATGACAGTTATTATATAAAAACGGCCCTACATCTTGCTGAAAAGGCAAGAGGGTATACAGCACCTAATCCCATGGTGGGAGCGGTGGTTGTAAAAGATGGTAAGGTGGTTGGAAAGGGGTGGCATGAGGCTGTGGGCAAAGCCCATGCCGAGGTGAACGCCATAGATAATGCAGGAGTTTTTGCAAAGAATGCAACCCTTTATGTTACCCTTGAGCCTTGCAACCATACAGGCCGAACCCCTCCATGCACCCAAAAAATTCTTGATGCGGGAATCAAAAGGGTTGTTGTGGCCCTGGAAGATCCCAATCCTGATGTTAAGGGGGGTGGGATCAACTTCCTGAAAACAAAGGGTATAGATGTTTTGTCAGGTGTATGCCGAAAGGATGCAGAAAAGCAAAATGAGGTGTTTATAAAATATGTTAAAACCCGGCGTCCCTTTGTCATCCTAAAATGTGCTTCCACCCTGGACGGGCGTATTGCAGCTAAGACAGGTGATTCAAAATGGATAACAAATTCTAAATCCAGGGAGTTTGTCCATGAACTTCGCCATGGGGTTGATGCGATCATGGTGGGTATCGATACTGTAAAAAAAGACAACCCCAGCCTGACTACCCGGTTGGATCATAAAAAAGGAAAGGACCCCATACGGATAATTCTGGACACCAATCTTTCAATTGATGAAAACGCCCGGGTATTGCAGCTGGAGTCCGATTCTGATACAGTACTTGTTTCAGGCAGCCCTGCCAAAGAGGCCATAAAAGCAAAACTGGAATCAAAAGGGGCAAAGGTTGTTGAAATTGCAAAAAAAAACGGGCTTATTGACCTTGATTCCTTAATGGATCATTTGGGAAAGTCCGGTATAACGAGTCTGCTTATAGAGGGGGGAAGCCGTGTTATAGCATCATCTTTTAGCGCCGGCATTGTGGATAAAATATATTTTTTCTTTGGCCCAAAGATTATGGGCGGAGATGACGGAACGCCTGTTTGCAGGGGGCCCGGGCCGGATTTGATTGCAAATTGTACTTCGGTCAAGGATATCAGTGTAAGGCGGTTTGACGATGATATTATGATTGAAGGTTATATTAGATGATTGGTTGAACTGGTTAAATTAGTTGGACTGGTTGGGTTGGTTAAAATTGGAACTTATCCCTATTTAACCAATTAAACTAATCAAACCAACATAACCAATTAAACCAGTTTACGGTACGCTTATGTTTACAGGAATTATAGAAGGGCTTGGCACAATAACCAGGATACACCAGTCAGGCCAGGGAAAGCATATTGCAATAGATTCCGAATTTGTGCTGGATAATACAAAGATAGGAGACAGCATAGCAGTAAGTGGAGCCTGTTTGACAGCCGTTGTTGTTGCGGAGAAAAAATTTGAAGTTGATGTTGCGCCTGAGACACTTTCAAAGTCGGTGTTGGGAAATGCTAAAATAGGGGATTTTGTAAATCTTGAAAGGGCGCTACGTTTTTCCGATCGCCTGGACGGGCACCTTGTTTCAGGGCATATTGACGGAATGGGGCTTATAAAAGCCAGAAAGATTTTAAGTAATGCAATTATTATAACCATAGGAGCAAAAGAGTCCCTTGGACGTTACATGATACAAAAAGGTTCGGTTGCCGTGGACGGTGTTAGCCTCACCATAAACAAATGCAGTGAAGATAGCTTTGAGGTAAGCATAATTCCGCATACATCAAAGCTTACAACAATCGGGTTTAAAAAAGTCGGCGACTCTGTAAATATAGAAACAGACATGATCGGTAAGTATGTTGAGCGATTTTTACATAATAATACAGACAATCCTAAAGCAAAAGAGGATAAGTCAGGCACCCTGGATATGCAGTTTCTGGCAGAAAGCGGGTTCCTTTAAATTAAAGCAGCAGGGGAAAGAAGAAAAACGATGCCACACATTACAATAGAACAAGCGATTGATGAGATTAAGGCCGGTCGTATGGTCATACTGGTTGATGATGAAGACCGCGAAAACGAGGGCGACCTTACAATGGCCGCAGAAGCTGTTACTCCTGAAGCAATAAATTTCATGGCAAAATACGGCAGGGGTCTCATATGCCTGTCCATGACAGGAGAAACAATAGAAGCGCTCAATTTACCCATGATGGTCAGTAAGAACACATCTCAATTTGAAACAGGTTTCACAGTATCAATAGAGGCAAGGCACGGTGTGACCACCGGCATATCGGCAGCCGACCGTGCTACAACAATCAAAGCAGCCATTGCAGATAATGCAAAACCCAGCGACCTTGCCAGGCCGGGCCATATATTTCCCCTTAGGGCAAAAAACGGCGGCGTCATGGTACGTGTCGGTCAGACCGAAGGGTCTGTTGACCTGGCGCGCTTAGCCGGGATGAAGCCGGCAGGTGTTATCTGTGAGATCATGGATGATGACGGCACAATGGCAAGAATGCCCTCTTTGGAAAAATTCAGTGAAACACACAAAATAGGTGTTTGCACAATAGCAGACCTTGTGGATTACCGTACACGCACCGAATCTTTTGTGCACAAGGCGGCTGAAACAGTTATTCCCACAAGATACGGAGGCGATTTCAAGATCATGGCTTATGAAAATGATCTTGATGATCTTTTGCATATTGCCCTGGTTAAGGGGGATGTTGACCCGGAAAAACCCATTCTTGTCAGGGTGCATTCAGAGTGCATGACAGGAGATATATTTGGTTCTCTAAAGTGCGATTGCAGGGATCAGCTTCATAAGGCATTGGAAAAGATGGATAAGGAGGGTGCCGGTGTACTTCTTTATCTAAGGCAGGAGGGTCGGGGGATAGGTCTGGTAAACAAACTGAAAGCCTATACTTTGCAACTGCAGGGTTTTGATACCGTTGAAGCCAACGAAGAACTGGGGTTCAAGGCCGATCTGAGGGATTACGGCATTGGGGCTCAGATTCTTGTGGATCTTGGAGTGCGGCAGATGAGGCTTCTGACCAATAATCCGAAAAAGATGATAGGACTTGAGGGCTATGGCCTTAAGGTGGTGGAGCAGGTCCCAATTGAGATTGAGCCAAATGAATTCAACCAGGGCTACCTTGATTGTAAGCAACTTAAAATGGGCCATTTGCTGAATAGGGGAAAAAGCGAAAGCTAATAAAGGGCTTACAACCGCAACTTTTACTAAAAAACATGGGGGAGATTATATGCCGAAAATTCTTGAAGCCAATCTGATTGCCGAAGGCAAAAAATTTGCCATTATTGCCAGCCGTTTTAATGATTTTATTACCGACAGGCTTGTAAGCGGTGCTGTTGATGCTTTGGTACGAAGCGGAACAAAAGACTGTGATATAGATATCGTAAAGGTGCCTGGTGCATTCGAGATACCGCTGATTGCCAAAAAAATGGCACAAAAGGATAAGTATAATGCAGTTATATGTCTTGGCGCAGTGATTCGAGGGTCCACACCTCATTTTGATTATGTCAGTTCCGAGGTTTCAAAAGGTGTTGCAATGGTAGGGTTGGAATCCACAATTCCTGTTATCTTTGGGGTTATTACAACCGACACCATTGAACAGGCAATTGAAAGAGCAGGCACAAAGGCAGGAAACAAGGGGTGGAGCGCTGCAATATCTGCTGTTGAAATGGCAAATCTGGTTGATGTTGTAGATCAGGCCTAATATGGGTAACCGTCGCAGTTCACGGGTGCTTGCACTGCAGGCCCTTTTTGATATGGATATGAGTTCCGATCTGTCTGAAGAGCGGTTTGATAGTTTTTGTCAAAATTTTACTCCTTCAAAAAAAGCTCTTCCTTTCTTTACAAGGCTTGTCGAAGGTGTCAGGCAGAATATATACAAAATAGACTCCCTAATTGAAGAGGGCAGTGAAAACTGGAAGATCAGCAGAATATCGGGTGTGGACAGGAACGTAATGAGGATTGCCGTATATGAACTGATGTTCTGCCAGGATATTCCATCAAAAGTGTCTATCAACGAAGCTATAGATATTGGGAAAAGATTCGGGGCTGACGAATCCGGTGCATTTATTAACGGAATTCTTGACAGTATCCATAAGAAATTGGACATTAAGGTCGCTGAAACAGAGGATAATGGCGATTCTATTCAGACAGATTCTACAAAAGAGTAATATGGAATTTTAAAGGGGGTTGTTTTGATTATTAAGGGATTGACCGTCGGACCGATTCAGGCAAACTGTTTTATTGTGCTGCTTGATCGCTGTGATTTAAAAGCAGTTATT
>JAUXBD010000263.1 GCA_030619585.1 Desulfobacteraceae bacterium | reverse complement strand
GATCTTCATGGTAAAAAAATGTTGTAAGTATCTCCAAATTTATTAAGTTAATGACATTGATCTTTACATAATATTACATAAATCACCTGTTGGAAAAGATTAAGTAATAATCTTGCATGATTCTGAATATAATGCTAACAGGTGAATTTTTGCTATACTCAGAAATTGTGGTATAATACTTAAAGATATACCGAACACAAAATCTGGGTTTAGCAACAATACCCTGTAAAGCCAAACCCCGAGAAACCGGGGGACGGAAAGCCACGGGTCTTTGAAAAGACAGCCGGGTTGCCTTGGGAACAAGGTTACCCGGTTTTTTTGTTTTACTATTATGAGGTAATTAGATTGGGAGATAAGTAATGAACAAACAATTTATTAAAATGTTTTACCTTGTGTTGCTCATAAGCCTTTATCTTACGGCATCATCATTGGCGGGCCAGGTGGTTACCAATGATGTGAAGTTATGGGCAAAAAAGGCAATAGAGCAGGAGAATGCCCTTGAAACGGCAAGCGCTTCCAACACTCTGGCTGTCCTCTATTTTAACAATAAAACTAAAAAATCAAAGCTGGATCTTATTGAAAAAGGGCTTGCCATTATGCTTATGACAGACCTTTCCAAATTGGAAAATATTCAGATAGTGGAAAGGGTTAAGCTCCAGGCACTCAAAGAGGAACTTGAACTCACTAACTCAAAGCTTGTAGATCCGGCCACATCATCTCGAATGGGAAAACTTCTGGGAGCCCGGCACCTTCTGGGTGGAGATATCCTAAAGGAAAAAATCGGCCATTCCCGGTTTGCATCAATCCTTTTAGAGGTACCTGTTGAAAAGGTAATCGGACAGCCTGAAACTGAAGGCAAACTTATTTCCGATTTGCTTATAATGGAGAAAAACCTCCTTAATGAAATCATAAAACTGCTGGAAATTGAGCTTTCATCAACGCAAGAGGTAGAACTGAAAAAACACCTCTCGGAAAATACCAAGGCCCTTATCCATCTTTTCAGGGCGATCAACTACAGTGATCGCAGGGACTATGAAAGGGCATATAAGTTTTATAAAAAAGCCCTGAAGGAAGACCCCAATCTTTTGCTGGCTCAAGAGGCAATAGACGAACTTTTTGTCCTAAAACTCATAGGTAACGATACTCCTGTTGCAGAAGGCTATTCCCGTGGGGACTTAATCGGCAAATTTGATCTTAAAACAGACCCGATTGATGACAAAAACTACGACCGTGAAAGAGACCCTGATCCTGATCCGTATCCGGAAGATGACAAAGGGACCATAAAATTCACCTTAACATTTGAAGAGGAAGATGAAGGAACAAACTCACCCAAGACAGTTTCAACTGTCAGAAACGCCGTTAAAGGAAGCTTTTTACCCTATGCCATTGAAAAAAATATTACTGATATGCATCATGACGCGACCAGAAACAGGGATGCTTTATCAGCTATCAAATCAGCCCTTGGTCATGCGGATATCCGCAGGCAAGATGCCTGGTCTACCAAGGTTGCCGATGCAAAATCAGGCAGGATTCTAAAAGACATAAACGGAAATTGGGTAAGAACCGAGCAATATATTCTAAGGCCTGATTCCGATACTGTTCAACTGCTCAACCTTTGCCTCAGGATAGATGGCTCGGACAATGTAAACCTATCCACCATTGACTGGCAAACAACTTTTGCCGAAAGTTTCTCCGGCGACCTGAGAACTTTGCCCTGGAATAGATGGCTGGATACCAGAACCGATGATACCGGCAGATACGTTACAACCAGTTTAGATGCACCTGAGCTTGAAGATATGTATGTGCGGTTTACAAATTCAGGAAATGAATATTTAGAAGAGTCAAGAACCTTTGCACCACGAACTGATATGGCAAACATTGCCGGACAATACATAAACGACGATCAGCTGACCATAATGTCACAGTCCACAGATGCCCCTTTAACATACAGCATGCGAAATGGCCAATATCAGGTTGCCATGGATGATTCAGGAGGATTTAATTACATAACATCAAAAGGCGCAGGAGATATCAATGTTTCTTTTTCTGTATTGGGAAGTTCAGATAACGAAGTTGAAGTAAAATTTAAAGATATATGGGATGCATTGAGGGTTAATGAGAAAGGCGCGCAAATGATCGGAGACGGAGCCCTTGAGATCGGTATAGACACAAAAAAAGATTTTTTCACACAAGCAATAGACGTGATATATATACCCATGTCAAGCATGGAGTGGAAATCAGACGGGACGATTTAACAAAACAGGAATAATTCCAAATAGGAAAAAAACTAAATGTATAAAAAAACTTGGATCTCAGCACCCCTTATTCTCTTGCTGGTTATTTTTATAACAAACTTAACTTACGCTGAAGAACCCTCTTTGGAAAGTGCCAACAAGCCAAAACCGCCGGCAGGGCCGATTCACGACACAGACTTAGACAAGCAAAAACTTATTGCACAGTTCGACGCCTTTTATACCCTGTCTGACTTGAAACATTCCGACACCCTTTCTGGAGGCAGCTTTAATGCGGTTGTAGCTCCCACTTATAAAATCAAGAATGATTTAATGTTTATTTTCATGTATGACGGGAATTACTATAAAAAGCTTGATTTCTATTCTGATGATATCGGCCCCCGGGAAAGGGACGAATACATACGTCACAACTTTACCCCTATGCTTCGGATGGAGATTGGAGAAAGTTCACGTTATTTTATTATGCCCTCCCTTTTTTATACCGAGACATACAATAAAGACATTAAATCTTCTGACTGGAATGATGGCCTTTACAACTACAGGGATTTTGGCGCAGGGTTTGATTTCGAGATAAAAGAGTTGAGCCTTGGCAATGCCAAAGGGACACTCAAGCTTGGGACCCAGTATTATGCCAGGAGTTATCCCAATTGGGAATCTCTTTTATACCTTGCGGGCCTTGGATTTGATGGAGATGAGAAAGATTATCATGGAATAATTGCAAGTGCGGAATACAGCCAGAAAAGGGGCTCTAACCGATCATGGTCCGCAGCTTACTCCCTTTTGTATAAAATGCTTGATGACATGAAGGTTGTAAATGAAAACGACGCCCTGACTTCAAAAAAACAACATGACTACATCCACAACCTGGACCTTACTGCGTGGTACCTTTTAAACAGGATGGTTCAACTTGGCATCGACCTTAACTGCAATTTAAAAGACAGCAACCAGAACTACTATGACACCTTAAATACCATCAATCCTGAAGACGATGTTTTCACCTCCGACTTTTATGACTATATCTCATATAAAATCACACCAAATATCTCTTATATTTTTCAGGCGATCCCCCTTACCGCTACTTTCTCTTATTCCATACAAAAAACAGAGTATACTGACAGAAAAGCTCAGTACGACAACGGGAACTATAAGGCAAAAGACCAATCGGAACGCGAACAGGATTTTCTTCTGGATTTGAGATATGATATTAATAAAAAATGGGCCATCCGGGGCCAACTGCAGCAAATCATATTTAGATCAAATAATAATTATGAAAATGTATACGAATATAATTACACAGTAAGCAATTTTTCTGTGGGAGCATCGTATGAATTCTAATGCTACGATGACGATACATATAAACAGTTAAGAGGTTAAGGT
>JAUXBD010000064.1 GCA_030619585.1 Desulfobacteraceae bacterium | reverse complement strand
TCTCCGGGAAAGAAACAGTAAACACACTGCCCTGCCCCGGCTTGCTTTCAACTTTTATCTCACCGTTGTGAGCGTCTACAATATTATGAACTACGGCAAGCCCGATTCCCGTGCCTGCCGGTTTTGTGGTAAAGTAAGGGTCAAAGATATTTTGCAAACATTTATTATCAATGCCTTTGCCGTTATCTGACACCCTGATCACAACCCTGTTTTTCTCATCATCGTATAAAAGATCAACTGATAAGATGCCCCCGTCTTCCATGGATTCAATTGCATTCAGATAAAGATTCAGCATTACCTGGCTTAGTCTGTCAGGATCCACAGTTCCTTTTACGGAGTCACTCTTATTGGTTTGTATCTTAATGTTCTTCTCTTCAGCCTGCTTTTCAACAAGCTTAAGGGAGTCTCTTATAAGTAAGCTGATATCGGTGTCTTTTTTTAATACAACAACGGGTCTTGCAAACTCAAGAAGCTGTCCCACCACCCTGTTTAATCTGTCTATCTCCTGGATCATGATGTCTGCTGTCTCCTGGTCTTCCGGAACGCTCCTGTATCTCTCTTTGAAGTATGTTGCAAAACCTTTTATTGAGCTTAAGGGGTTTCTTATCTCATGGGCGACACCGCCTGCCAGCCTGCCCACTGTTGCCAAACGCTGACTCCTTGCGACCTCTTTTTTTAAAGCACGGACTTCGGAAAGGTCTTTAAAAAGCAAAACATATCCAAGAAAAGTATCATCCTCATCATTTAGCAGGGTTGCACTGATCTCAAGCACCAGATTCCTTCCATCACCCAGCTTGCAGTCCACTTCTTTCTCAACACCGCCGCTATTAATCTCAGTGCTGTCTATTAGATCACAGAGCTCTTCCGGCAAAATCTCTGTCATATCTTTTCCAACAGCATCCATATCTGACAGATAAAAAATCTTTTGGGCAACATGGTTGTAAGAGGCTATCTTTTTTTCAATGTCCAGTGCAATAAGGCCTATGGGCATATTGTCCACCAGATTGTCTGAAAATGCCTTGATCCGTGAAAGCGACGTCCTGGCAGCACGAAAGTTATGTGCAAGAAATAGCAATATGATACCTGCAAAACCTATAAAAAGCATGGTGCCTGCCATTATCACAGCATGCCTGACATCTGCCCTCCCCGCCTCCTCAATGGGTCCCATATCCAATCCGATAAAGATAACACAACTCAAATGGGTCATATCATTCCAGTTCAGCATATGCGGCTTGCGAAGCTGTCTGAACATCTTTAAGGCATTATTGCGCGCAGTATCTCCGCCTGTGGGGGAAAATCTTCGCACAACTTCAAATATTTTCTTCCCGTCAGGTCTTTGCAGCAGGCGCCACTTTAAACTTCTGGATCTGGAAATATTATTAAGGCTCAACTCCCTTCCATAGAATTTTCCTATCTGTGATCTGTCATTGTGGGCAAGGACTATCCCATTAACGTCAACAACCAGAAGATAAACTATGTCTTGTTGAAGTGCTGTTTCAGCCAGAAGGTTCTGCAGCTGTCTTGCGCTAAAATAGTCTCCCATCAGCCCTGTCCTGGTGCCTGCCTCAAAAGACCTGATAAGTGCAGCGCCTTTTTCAAGTAACAGCCGGGTACTGTTGGCCTTCTGCCTATTGATGTTTTCAAAAGTTATAAATGTAAATATGGGCAAAAGGACTATAGCTGCCCCGATAAATATCCATGGAGGAACGCCTGGCCAGAATCTTATATTTCGCTTCTTTCTCTTCATATGCTTTTACACAGCAATCATAGTGCCATTATATTTAGGTGGTAATCCGGCAATATGTTTGATAATGGAAACATTTTTTCCTCAAACCTCTAACTTTCAAACTTTTATATAGTCGCAAAAATGCGCAAAACACGCAATGTAACAATCCTGGCCCAAAGAGCCCGCCTTGAGCAGATTATAAATGACGGAGCGGAGCGACACATTAACTTTAGACACTTCACACTTCACACTTCAAACTTTTTACGATTTCATTAACTTCGCCTTATCCTGCAGGTGGATACTTTCTACCCGAGCGCATGCATGGATACAGTCAAACTGGGTAATAAGTATCCACCATCTACATTATAGTATCAAGAAATAAGTTATAAAAATCAAAATAAAAATACGGGTCATCTGCTTTGTTCTGTTTATCCGGCATGTTAGACATTATCACAACTATTGCCAAAGATTATGGCACAGCGCTTGCTCATTACAGATGTTGAAAATGATTAATTGCAAACAGTTCAAGAAGGGCAAATTAAACCAAACAATCAAATTCTATGAGGTTATCTATTACAATGAACTCTGTTAAAACCATGAAAAAAAGATCAGCACTAAAACAGATCTTAGCGATAGTCTTCATCACAACCGGACTTTTAATTGTTTCATATTTTTATTTACTCCCGAATACTTTTGCTAAAGCAGTTGAAAAAAACATTCTACCGGACAATTTAAGCACCCTTGCCAAGACCGTATCTCCTGCAGTGGTGAATATAAGAACAGTTAAAACCATCAATGGAGGCGGCAGAGTTTTTCGTCATTTTTCCAGGTCACCGTTTGGTAACGGCAATCCCGGTGCCGATCCTTTCAAGAGATTTTTCGGGGAAAACCGCCGAAAGGATTTTAAACAAAGAAGCCTTGGCACCGGTTTTATAATCGACAAAGGCGGCTATATTGTAACAAACAACCATGTTGTAGAAGATGCTGACAAAATCAAAGTAAAGCTTAAAAACGGAACCGAGTATGATGCAAAAATTATCGGTCGTGACCCGAGCACTGATCTTGCACTTATTAAAATCACCCCGAAAAACGGCCTTCCGGTTGTAAGCTTCGGTTCCTCTGATCAATTAAAGGTCGGCCAGTGGGTTTTGGCAATAGGAAGCCCTTTTGGCCTTGAGCATACAGTTACCACAGGGATCGTCAGCGCCAAAGGTCGTGTGATAGGATCAGGGCCCTATGATGATTTTATTCAGACAGACGCCTCGATCAATCCCGGCAACAGCGGCGGTCCCCTTTTGGATATGGAAGGCAAAGTTGTCGGCATAAACACCGCCATAATAGCCGGTGGACAGGGCATAGGATTTGCCATACCTGTGGATCTTGCCAAAGGGGTTATAAACCAGCTTAAAAATCACGGAAACGTCACCAGGGGATGGCTCGGTGTCGGCATCCAGGATGTGAATCAGGAGATCTCCGGATATTACGGGCTTGAAGAAAACCAGACCGGAACACTTGTAACAGCGGTTTTTCCAGGAGACCCGGCCGAAAAAGCAGGAATCGAGCAGGGTGACATTATCATTGAAGTTAACGGAAAAGATGTAAGCTCCAGCCGTGATCTCACAGGAATAATAGCAAACATAGGTGTTGGCGACAAAGCAAAAGTCAAGGTGCTTCGCAATGGGAAAGAGAAAATCTTTAATGTGAATATAGCAAAAAGAGAAGACTCCACAGCGTCGGTGGACGACCCGACAAATAACGACAAAATAGGAATTCATGTATCAGAACTCACACAAGATATAGCCCGAAGGTTTAATTTAGACAATGCCAAAGGGGTTATTGTTGACAAGGTTCTGCCTGAAAGCAAGGGTTATAATGCAGGCATTCAGGTAGGAGACATAATAAAGGAGATCAACCGAACAGCAGTTGCAACAATCGATGACTACAAACAAGAGTTAAGAAAGGTAAAGAAAGACAAACCAATCAGCATGCTCATTCTTAGAAAAAACAGAGGCTTTATAGTAATCAAACTGACAAAATAGAAAATATAATCTTCATCCCTCCTCCTCTCGGGCAGCGGGGCCACCCCCTTAGTAGTTGACTTAAGGTCAACGAAAATTGTAACCGGCCCCGCTGTTTTTTTTCTATCTACCCGGATCTTTATAAATTTAAGACTCCTGACCGGTATGCTTAATTTCAATGTGTTATGAAGGTTTAGGAGAAATTTCAGATGCAACAATTTGAACATCAAACGTTCAACGTCGAATGTGGAAGGCGCCCCAGTTAAATATTAAGATAAAAATGCTTTAACAGGGTAAACTTCGCTTTGCCTTTATTATAAATGGTAAAATACATTATTCGATGTTCAACGTTCAATGTTCGATGTTCTATGTTCACTTTTATGCGCCCCCTTGTTCTCATCCACCATAGAGAACAGGACACCCCCGATAATAAAAAGCGCCAGAACGGAAACGATACTGCATCGTGAAGCGATACGGCCGACAGACTCAATCTGTCCCGGAGTGGGAAAAGCAGGCATTAAGACACGCCTTGCAACAAGCCCAACGACACCTATCATTGCAGGGCCTAAAATAGCCGCAAACTTGCCCGCCATATTGTAAAACCCGAAAAATTCAGCCGAACGGTTTTTGGGAATTAGGCCGGCATAAAAAGACCGGCTTAATGCCTGGATACCTCCCTGCGCCATACCGATAAAAACAGCAAGCATATAAAATTCCTCCTTGCTATTCATCATGGCGCCCCATAATGTGATGAACATATAGATAGATATGGCAAGGTATATGGACCTGCGCGCGCCCCATATTTGCCCGAGCTTTCCGAAGATAAGTGCAAAAGGGAAACCTACAAACTGAACAATTAGAAGAGAAATAATCAGATCGTTTGAAGCAAACCCTAAAGAGATCCCATAGTCAACCGCCATCCGTATTATCGTGTTCACACCATCAATGTAAAACCAGTATGCCACAAGAAACCAGAATACAGTTCTAAACTGACGTATCTCTTTCAGTGTACATATAAACCTGCTAAAGCCTTCTGTAATAGTACTCCTTGAGCTTTGCAGGAATTTTCCCCTCTTTTCCTCAGGCACCCATACTATTGTAAAAACTGTGAAACCACCCCACCACAGGGCCACTGTTATAAACGAAAATCTAATTGCTGCTGCGGCATCGCTTAGTCCAAACTTTGCCGGCATCAGCACCATCAAAACATTTAGTAGAAATAACAGCCCACCCCCAAGGTATCCCATCGCAAAGCCCAGGCTTGAAACACGGTCCAGGCTATTATCGTCAGCCACTTCACAAAGAAGAGAATCATAAAAGATATTTGCACCTGAAAACCCTATAATCCCCATTGCATAAGAAAATATCGCCCAAGCCCAATGGCCTTTTTGGACCATAAACAAAGAAGCTGTCATAAGTACGCCAAAATATGCAAAGTATATCAAAAAGCGTTTTCTTGCCGACCCCCTATCGGCGATAGCCCCAAGCACCGGGGCCATAATGGCAACCAACAAACTGGCAATAGAGTTGCCGAATCCCAAAATGGCAGTGCTCATATTGATATCTATGCCATAGCTAAAGTACTGCTTGAAAAAGACAGGAAAGAAACCGGCCATGACGGTTGTGGCAAACGCTGAGTTTGCCCAGTCATACATAGCCCAGCCCAAGACAGCTTTTCTGTGTTTATTCACAGTTAATATCTCAACTATTCAGAGGAGAAATTCTTTTTACTTTCTTCGATCTTTTTGCAGATCTCACCTATCTCGGGAATATCCGTACTTATCTTCCTGCCCTCAAGGCTGTCCATGAAGATTTCATTACTGTTGGGAATTTTTGCAATAACCTTTCCTTTGTCGATGTTTTTACACATTGCATCTTCGACATTGTCATCAACCTTGTTAAGCACAAAACAGAGCTCTTTTCCGGCCGATTCAGCCATATCCGTGATTTTTTTGGCCAGCATAAAGGACTCAAAGCTTGGATCAACAACGCAGATAACCATATCGCAGCCGGCAACAACACCTCTTCCAAAATGCTCTACCCCTGCTTCAGCATCAATGATAACTATCTCATCATCTTCTATGACAAGCCTTGAAAGAACCATCTTTGAAAGCATTCCAACAGGGCAGGCACACCCTTCACCCTCATTGTGAATTTTGCCGATTGCAATCATTTTAATCCTGTCCACATCTGCAACACACTCATCCGGAAGATCATCGAATTTCATACTTCTCCCAAGAATCTCATCAGCATTTCCCTTTGGAAACGCCTGGTTAAGACGTTGCTTAAAGCCCTTTTTTCCACCAAAATTGTCCATAAAAACAACAGGCTGGGATATCCCCATCAATCGATGCAGGCCCACATTGGATTCATCACCATCAACCAGCAAAACCTTATAGCCCCTGTCACTTAAAGCCCTGGCAGTAAGAACAGAAATTGTGCTCTTCCCGCTTCCGCCTTTTCCGCTTATAATAACCTTCATAGATCTAACCTCCCTTACAACTGCCGCCTCTTAATAGTTGTGGCAGCATATTTGTTTCTTTATCTTTATCTTTAAACTTCAAGTTTGCGTAACTTTTAAAATAATGGCAGGATATGTCAAGAATAAAGAATCCCCGACTCCTCATGAAAAACATCTAATTCAAATATAAATTAATGTAATGTCAGTGAGTTATAGCCCGACATTTATTTTTTGTAATATACGGTTGAGATACATACAGAAAAATGATAGAGAACATTGTTACGTTTTAGAGGTTTTCGCCTTTTTTACACGTGCCGAAGTGGTGGAATTGGCAGACACGCCAGACTTAGGATCTGGTTCTGAGAAGAGTGGGAGTTCGAGTCTCCCCTTCGGCACCACATCTCCCTTAAGGTTTAAGATGTTTACGGTTTGCAAAATGGACTTTTAGGGTGTCAGAAAGGAATTATAACTATGAAATGTGTTCTATGCGATGGCGGGTTTTTAAAGCAAACAGCATCCTTCATTGGAGTTATACAAAAATCATCAATAATCAGGACTTTCATCTTGGCAAGCTTATTCATCAATTTTGGGTAAGTGCCATCAACCCTTGCCACTGCTATCTCCTGGAACAATCTTGGCGCTCTTTTATACATTGAAGAATACCCCTACATGCTCGATTTGCCAGTGCACATGCTATATAGGCAATGCCGCCATCACGCCGGTAGTCTACGAAGAATTCCTAAAAAGCGTAAAAATCGCTTTTATTGTCTTCACGGTTCTGTGCACGGCAGGGATATATTTTTCGTCGGCACGGGGGAGGCTACGGTGAAGTGATGAACGGAGAACTGCGCCCAATGCGGGCAGACCCCATGTTCAGATTTTTCCCTATGTCCACGCAAAGTCTTCAATCAAGAAACAGACGTATTTCCTTTACCAAGCTAACACGCCATCCACCAGAAGTTAAGGGTAGGTAACTCCCTTCGGTAACGATGATATCCTCATCCTGGAACATTGGTGGCTGGCCAATG
>JAUXBD010000111.1 GCA_030619585.1 Desulfobacteraceae bacterium | reverse complement strand
TTCTACCTCAATCACCTTTGAAAAGTCAACTTAGTTTAAAGAGAATTGTTTATAGTGTATAGTGCAATGCCATTAACTTAAGAGACTTTATTATTGATCACCATGAAGTTCATGAAGATCATGAAGATTTTTTTCTCTTTTCTTCATACCCTTCATGAACTTCATGGTAAAAAAATGTTGTAAGTATCTCCAAATTTATTAAGTTAATGGCATTGCACTATACACTATAAACAATTCTCTTTAAACTAAGTTGACTTTTCAAAGGTGATTGAGGTAGAATATATATAATCTATTCCAAAATATGTTCTTGATTTGACCTCCTGTTTTCTGACCTGTTTTGCCTTATTATGGCGAGCATTTCAAAGTAATATTAATCAAAGAACTCGCGCGCAAGTGCGCTAAGTTCTTAAATTTTTTTAAAACCTGCAGGCTATGGCAGGGAGAGGGGGAGATATGCAAGGAAAACACCGTTCCGTTTTACAGATAGTTGATGAGCAGGTGAAAAGATGGCGTGGAGATTATCTAAAAAGAGAAACAAAAGATGAATACAGGCCTGTTGTCACAATATCAAGGGCGCCCGGAAGCTGCGGCAGGATTATTGCCGAGGAGATTGCAAAGGAGCTCGGGTTTGATCTGTTTCACCAGGAGGTTGTTCATAAGATGGCTGAAAGCGCAAAGATAAGTGCAAGACTATTGGAGTCACTGGATGAAAAAGGGCTTTCGATTCTTGAAGATTGGGTCTCATCTTTTCACAGTAACCATATGTGGCCGGATCAATATATGAAGCATCTTATGAAGGTTGTAGGAACCATAGGAAAACACGGTCGCGCAGTTATAGTGGGCAGAGGTGCCAACTTTTTGCTTTCAGAGGATAAAACAATAAGGGTAAGAATTGTTGCGCCTTTGAAGTGGCGTGCGAAAAATGTTTCACTGATTTTCGATATATCAATGGATGAGGCCAGGGAAATAATATTAAAAACAGAATCGGACCGCAAGGCATTTGTTAAAAAGTATTTCAATAAAGATATTGCAGACCCGCTTAATTACGATCTCTTGATAAATGCCGAACGGCTGAGTATCGATGAAGCGGCTGGAACTGTAGAGAATTTGGTGATGAAAAAGTTTAACCTCTTTTCTCCACGTGTAAAAGCTGCTTGATTTTCAGGAATGATGCAGGTATGAGCAGGCAGGCTGGTTGCAAATATATCATGAGGACCGGCTGAATAATTCTAATATGGGGAGGAATCCCTACATCTCTTGCTGAACTGCGGCAAGTATTTTTTTCTTGTCAGGAAATTTCAGGAAATTCTTTTTTATTACGAGTTTGTCATCAACCCACACAGTGAACTCGCCTATCTTTCCACTCGGATCGATCTTGGCTTCGATTTCTGATTCACGTTTCAAGAAATCCGCCACACGGGCGGCAAAAATACGGTTGTGGAGTCAAACTCTACAGTAACGTATAGATACATTTTTCATTTTGTACTCCTTTCCAGTGTCCATTTAGGATGTCTTTACTGCCCTGTTTTTTGCCAACGTTGGGGGGCTATATTTTCTAAATAAGTCATAATGAAGGGTTTGTAAAATAACAAAACACGCCTCGGAATAAGTGCCTAAATTTTAGGCACTCCACATTTTAGCTCACTTCAAACTTAATTTTGACTAATGTCGTATGCAATTATAGCGCTTTTAGGTGATCTCCCCATTAAGGTTGACTCTTTGATAATCAGTGCAGCCACCAGCTCATCTTTATTGTCATTGTTGAAATCACCAATAGCAAAATCCCGGAAAAAACCTGAAGTCCTGTGGGTTTCCCAACCAATTGACATTCCAGTCCCGTCCCAGTAAAGGGCAATTATCTGGGCATCTCTGAACTTTCTGAATCTTTTCAGAACCCTTCCTGCAACTTCATTGTTGTTTACTGTAATAACTTCGTTTTTTCCATCTGAGTCCAAATCCATGATAAATGTACGCATGGGAAAGAACATAAATCCTTCGGTATCATCGTATATCCCACCATCTGACACAAAAGACAGGGTGCTTCCCCCGTATTGTTCCCTGCCTTTCCATATCAAGTCCCCCGAGTTGCTGTCCACCATGCAGATATTATCATTTCTATTAAAGGCGATATAAATTTCTGTGCCTTCGTTCATAACATCTCCTGCGGCAAAGCCCATTAAACTGATTTTTTCAGGGATCTCGATTTTTTTGCCGGATTCATATTTTGAGTTCTTCCAGTTCATTTCATAAATCACATCTAAAAAAGGTTCAGGACCTCTCTGAGGTTGCCCGAACAAGACTTTGCCACGGTTGGGGTGCGCAACAACCCTGTAGTACCAGCGATTTTTATCGGTAATTTTTGTATATTTTTCTCCATTATATTCAAGCACTAATGAACTTGCACCATCGTTACTTGAATTCAGACTTGTTATAAAAATCTCATCAATACCGTTTTTGTTAATATCTGCCACATCAACACCAATGATATTTTTCCTACGCAAACTGGCTATCTCTTTTTTCTCCAGCAGTTGCTTACCTGCAAACCTGTAAACATAAACAGACTTGGGTGTTACTATCACAGTATCAGTTTGTCCATCTCCGTTCACATCACCTATGGCAAGTCCTGTTACAGTCTTTTTAAGATTTAGATTCTGTATGAATTTTCTGGATCTCCCTTTGCCGGTCGGTACAAAAGCATCTTTTTCATATACGTTCTGGGTCTTGCTTATACCCTCACCAAATTTTTGCACTGTACTTATCTGGCCTGGCTGTGCGGATTGAATCTGTGCAGGAGTTTTTTCAATTGACAGGTTGCCGCTAAACAAACTCTTGTTTATCTCCTTTGAAAACAGGTTGATGTTGGGAATAACCTCATCTGTCTTTTGAGTTTGGTTTAACAAAGCAAGGGGCGGTGTTGCCTCTTTTGTATCTACTATTTTTGCATCAATACTTGCGCTATTGCCAAATACAGTCAGGGTCCCGAAAAGAACATAGTCAACGCCAAGTTTCAAACCTATTGCCCGCGCTTTTTCTTCAGTAAGTGGGGTATTATCTGTTCCAATCGCATCTTCAACATCTTTTTTGTTTGTCACTGAAACCTCTCCCTCTTTGGAAAGGTTGGATGAAAGCATGTCAAAGATTCCATCTTTTAAAAATGAAAGATCATTTTGGGCATTAATTTTAAAAGGAACCACCGCAACCTTTACAGGTTTTGCATATACGGTGTTTTGGCACACCAATAGTACAAAAAGAGATAAAAGGCTCGGAAGAAAAAATTTGCACATACTATAACGATTTGAATTCATAATGTTTCCCTTATTCAGTCAGGTAAAGTTTTCATACCATAACACAATTAAAGTGTTGATGAAAATCTTTTGTGCCCGATTTTTGAATTCTTATTTAAATTTAGTCAGGATGCTCTCGGAAAAAGTCCCAATTCCGTCACTCCGGTGAAGACTGGAGCCCAGAGCCTATTTAAATAACTGGATTCCGGTTTTCACCGGAATGACAACAAAGGGATTTTTTGACTTTTTACAAGACCATCAATTTTGTGCATTTTGCCCTTAACATCTAATCGTCTCAACTTCTCAACTTCTCATCTTCTTATCTTCTCTTTTTTTTAAATCTGTGGGCATAATTTCCAAAAACCATGTTCGTATTGCTACAGAAGATGGCCTTGTAGGAAGCGTTATTCATTACGGTTTTAATAAAGAGCTTGCAATTAGTAATAAAAAGTGTGAAGTGTAAATCCTGCTAAGGCGGGACTTAGGCACTCGGAAACAAATAATTGACCCACCTTGCTTGTCTTTTGGTCCAGCTTCTGCGTTGCGTCAAAGGTCACATATTCCAATATGCTCCCTTTGACGCGCCTTGAAGATGAACCAAAATCCTGCGCAATCTTGGACAATTATTTGTTTCCGAGTGCCTAAAGTTGAGGAACGCGTTTTTAAGCGCGGTCAATTTAAAAAAATAGTGTGAGGACCGGCTTGGGCGGAATTGAAGCATTCTGTCATTTTATAAACAGATGGAGCGCTGCGACTCATTTACAAGGCACTTCACACTTTTTTACAGGGGGTATAGTGAAGAAATATCAAAAAACAGTATTACTTCTAATTACTATCCTTCTTTTAGTCCTTCCCATAGACGCCCCCCATGCTAAGACTGTAAAACGGAAAGCAGACCTGGTAGTTATCGGGGCCGGCGGCGCAGGGTTGGCTGCTGCAGTTACAGCTGCTGAAGGCGGGGCAAATGTTATAGTTTTTGAAAAGATGCCTGTTGCAGGCGGAGCCACAAGCTTTGCAAAAGGCATCTTTGCTGTTCAAAGCAGGCTTCAGAAGGAAAGAAGTATTAAAATAACTAAAGATGAAGCATTTTTGGCCCATATGGATTACACACACTGGCTTGCAAATCCTCGCCTTGTAAGGGCCATAATTGACAAGTCTGCCAGCACAATTGATTGGCTTGAGAAGAGAGGCGTGGAATTTATTGAGCCAAAAGTTCTTTATCCCGGAGCTCCACCAACATGGCACACATTGGTAGGTGAGGGCACCGGTATCATCAAAGCACTTATTAAAAAAGCAAAAGAGAACAAAGTCCAAATATTTTACCGAACACCGGCAAAACAACTGATAATGAATAAAGGTATTGTAAGTGGTGTTATTGCTAAAGATAAAGACGGAAACACTGTAAAAGCCAAGGCAAAAGCAGTGGTAATAGCTTCTGGTGGTTTTGCCAACAATGAACAGATGCTTAAAAAATACACCAAAGCCGGTGATAATATCATGGCCTTTGGTAATGTGGGTAAAACAGGCGACGGCATAAAAATGGCATGGGAAGTTGACGCAGGTGCTGAAGGGACTGATGTTATCCAGCGAGGCCTTGCCGCAATAAAGAAGAAGAAAAAGAAGGTAAAAAGAGCACCGAAAAAAAGTGCCTTTGATCATCTTCTCACGGCGATTTTGAAACAGCCCCACCTATGGGTTAACACAAACGGAGAACGATTTTTCAATGAAGCCACTTTCTCTTTTACCCTCATAGGCAATGCAATGTCTAAACAGCCGGGTCAAATTCTATTTAATATATTTGACGAAGACACAAGAAATTATTTAAGTGAGCATGGGACAGATATCGGTCTTGGCGTGTATGCCCCTGCTGGAAGAAAAATAAAAATAGAGGAGTTTGAGGCCACCATAAAAGAAGGCATTGAAAAAGGTGAAGCGTTTGTGGCAGACTCAATAGAAGAACTGGCCCAAAAAACAGAAATATCCAGCAAGACCTTAAAGGCCACGATAAATAAATACAATATGTCTTGCGATAAAGGCCATGACGGTTTTTTTGTCAAGGACCCGAAATATCTTAAGCCTGTGCGAAGGGCTAAATTTTATGCTATAAGAGGTTACCCGACTTTTGTCGGAACCCTCGGCGGTATAAAGATAAATTATAAAACAGAGGTTTTGAAACAAAACTTTGAAGTAATACCCGGTCTTTATGCGGCCGGAAACTGTGCCGGCGGTATGTATGGCGACTCATATGATGCATCAACCACAGTTGGCGGGACACTTGCTTTTGCTATTAACTCAGGGCGTATTGCCGGAGAAAACGTTTTAAAGCTTATAGGCGAAGGTGCTGGCGGTGGACGTTGACCCTGACGCCTTAAATGTGCTGCAAAAAAATATTGAAGAATATGACCTGGGCTCCCAAGTCACAGTTCTCCAGCATGATATAACGTCCCCCGATTTTCCCGAAACAATTCGAAGGCTCAGAGAGACCCTGGCACCCGGGGCTCTCAAGACCGTCGTGATTTCAAACCCGCCATTTGGGGTTCACCAAAAGGGAATTGACGTGAAATTTCTCAGCCAGGCGTTTCAATTCTCAAATATTATTTACTCGATTCACCTGTCTTCTCCGAAGATACAAAAATATCTCGGGAAAAAAATCGCTCAGCTGGGCGGGATTCCAACTCACAACGT
>JAUXBD010000193.1 GCA_030619585.1 Desulfobacteraceae bacterium | reverse complement strand
GCTGTACTCAGTCCATTGGATATGAATAAAAGCAGTTTAATTATAATTTAGGAAGCAGTCAACCTTTTACAACTGCAATCGGCCTTAACTTTGCCACCTTTTTTGAAATCCCTGCACCGTGGACAACTTCAACCACCTGGGAAATATCCTTGTAGGCCTCAGGCATTTCTTCAGCAAGGGTTGATCTGCCGGTCCACCTGACAAGGATTCCTTTATCTTCGAGTTCACGTTGTATGGCCCTGCCTTTGCTTGCTTTTTTCGCAGCCTTTCTGCTCATGACCCGTCCGGCGCCGTGGCATGTTGAACCGAATGTATCTTCCATGGCTTTTTGCGTGCCGAGCGTATACTTTGTGTATACTTTAGGACATCCCTACCAAAGTAAATAATTATCTTTTGAACATATTTAATTCTTTCCTGAAGCGCTTTTTCCTGGTATGCTGTTTTTGTTGTTTTACAATCTTAGTACCTCCTGTTTCATTGTTTTTTTTAACACCCCATTATAACAGGATTCCCAGATGGTTTTCTACTTTTATGCTAATTCATGTGTAAAATTCAGGAATTAACTAATTCTTTTCGGGGAGGAACACATCATGAAGATAACGGCGTTAGAATTATACCATGTTTCGGTACCGCTGAAGGAAACTTTCTGGCCTACATGGATTCCCGGTTATCCCCAGACACACAATCGATTTACACTGATAAAAATAACAACAGATGATGGAATATCAGGATTTTCCGCAGGATCGGCTATGGGGAAAGAGAGGGAAGGCCTTGGAGATCTCCTTGGCGGATATCTCATGGGTGCCGACCCAACTAACATAGATAGAATCCAGGGACTGTTGAAACAGGCTGGTTTCCTGGGTTGGAGAAATTTTTGGATAGAACCCGCATGCTGGGACATCATAGGGAAAATGAAGGGGCAGCCTGTATATGAACTGCTGGGCGGCAAAGCAAGGCCGATCCCGGTATACCTTTCCACAGGCGAAATGCATAACCCTGAGAAAAGAGTGGAAGAACTTCTGGCCATGAAAGAAAGGGGTTTTAAGACAGCCAAACTACGGGTAAAAAATATTGAATTAAAAGATGACATTCGACATATTGAAACGATTAGAAAAGGAATTGGTGAAGATTTTGTTCTCGGTGTAGACGCTAACCAGGGATGGCTCGTTTCAATAGTCGACAGAGTACCTGCATGGGATCTCAAACGTGCAACTGCATTTGCCGAGGCGTGTTCAGACAACAAGATTCAGTGGCTTGAAGAACCTCTGGATTCAAGGGATTATGACGGAAATGCGGAACTTAAAAAAGTCTCGAAAGTTAATATTTCAGGAGCGGAAATTAACTACGGATGGGACGAAATAAAAATAATGTTTGAGAAGGATTGTTTTGACATCTACCAGCCCGACGCGACCTTTGCCGGAGGCATTTCACAAGTAAAAAAGGTAATCGAGACCTGTCATAAAAAGGGACGTCTTTTTTCACCCCATACCTGGTCAAATGGGATAGGCTTCTATATCAACTGGAACATGGCCCTGGTAGACATGAAAAGCAACCTGCCCCTGGAATATCCCCTGGAAGAACCGTCTTGGGTTCCTCAATACAGAGAAGGCATAATAGAGCCGATAGTTCCTGATAGAACCGGCATGCTTCATCCTTTTAAACGGCCCGGCCTTGGATTTGAAATCGATGATAAGTTACTACGAAAATATGGAAAGCGCTTTTTCAAACTCACCGAAACAAGGCTGAAATTTAAAGTGATAAGAGAAAAGGGAATAAAGGCGGCGCTCAAACTTAAAAGAAGGAAGGAAGAACAAAGTATATGACAACTATCATCCTGCCGCACCTGGATAGTAGATGATTTTAATCTGCACCGGTGAAATTGGTACACTTCCGGTTTTTAAAAGAAGATGAAAATAATTAGGAATCAATGACCAGGCATAGCAGCGTGTTTTGGTGTCCCCATTATCTTTCCAAAACGTTCTACAAAACTTTCGCTGTCTGCATCGTTCTTAAATATTTTATAGCGCTCTATTCCTCTTACGATGATGTGATGTAATACTCCAGGAGCATCTATTCTTGCTTGTTTTGGTCTTGCTTGCCTTGGCATATAGGTTTTATATCATGTCTAATATAAAATGTGATGTTTAATTCAAAAGGGCGTCCTCGAAATCCGATCCCTATTTGTCAACTCATTGTGAAAAATTCACTGACCTTACTTTCGATTTAATTCGGGTTCCTACACAGGGATGATTGTCAGCTTACCTATTCAATGGGAAAAATTTTTGGATAAATCTTAATAGCTATCAGACCGGCTACATACATTGATAATCCAAACATCCCGGACACCCAGAACATTGAGGAGTGGAAATCTCCCATGGAATCCTGTATTAACAGGGCAATTGTCATAGCAAGAGATGCATTCCTCAACCCGGTTTCAAGGGAGATGGCCCTTATCTGAAAATTGATAATTTTGAACAATGCAGGCACCATTCCGCCAACAACCATGCCTGACAAAGTCAGCAAAAAAACCATGGTGTAAAACAGGACGCCATGACGCTGTGTATCTGCAAACCCCTCAAGATTACTTAAGATCCCCGCAACAATTAAGAATAATAAAGCGATAATTCCCAACAGGCTGAACACGGGTATGAGTTTTTTTGCCAGGGTTTCGTTGAGCTTTCTAAACAGCATGCCAATGCCAAGCGGGATGATTACCAGTACAATAATTGTTAACGCAATGGTGTTTGTTGGCACTTTTACATCAGGGATATTTGAGCAGTAAGCATTTAAAAGAAATGGGACAAAAAATATGGAAAGAACCGTGGACAAGGACGTCAAAGAAACCGAAAGCGCCACATCCCCCTTTGCATAGTGGGTCATTAAATTTGAGGTAACCCCGCCTGGCGTGGCAGTTATTAAAATCATTCCCACATAAATATAGGGGTAGCTTTCATGAAAACCCATTAAATAACCCAGGGCCACTGCAATCAGGGGCATGACCCCAAACTGAAGGATTTCTCCGATAATAATTCCTTTGGGCTTTGAAATGAGTATTGTAAAATCCTTACCGGTTAATGTAAGCCCCATACCAACCATAACGAGAAAAAGCATCAGAATAATCATCAACTTAAAAATCTTGTCAAATACCGGTTGTACCGGAGGAGTTATAAACTGTCCAAACTGGTATTTTTTGTCCCCGATTTTTGAATCAAGAACCTTTATGTTGAAATTAAGTTTGCTTTCTATGAGTTTTTCCAGATTTTGGTAAACAGGATCATTTCTATCAGGTATGGTGAGGATGATAATTCTACCTTCAGTGCTTCTGGCAAAAAAAAGCATAGTCTGGTCGGCACTGCCTTGTTTTACTGAAGTTAAAAATCTTAAATGTCCCTTAAACTTAAACGCCTTAGCATTGTTCCAGTCAAGTTTTCTGGGATTAGTGTTCAATTTCTCAATAAGGCTGTTATTTCCACTGTTGGCAAGAGAGGATAGGTGTTTATAAAAAGTTTCTCCTGAAGTTCCATCAGCAATGGCCATAGAGCAGAAAGCAAGAAAATATACACAAACTGATGAAATAATGCTAAGTACCGCCAAATTTAAATCTCTTTTTGTTTTATTAAGCGCTCTAAAAGTCAAATTCCACCTCCCATATGCTGTTGGAAATTCCGTGCACTTCCCTAGTAATCGGGGGCCATAAATTAAGGTTTTCATACAGTCTGTACGCTTGTTATACGACGTCAAGTTAAAGTGCCGTAGTACCTATAGTGACCTGTAATTTGATATTCAAAAAGTATATCCTCAATAACTGAGCCTGAGCCTATATTGTGAACGATAAGTGGCTTATTGCCATCTCCGGAGCTTGAACCAATGACAATCCCGATATGGGGTAAATTGCCAGGTAGCATCCAAGTAACCAGATCTCCAGCCACATAATCATTTGGGTCTTTGGTTATTGGTAATAAAATGCCTTTTCTTTTAAATAGGGTTCGTAAGTTTGGAACCCTTCTGTGATCAATGTTTGTGTCCGGCTTGGATAACCCCCACGACTTGGGATACTTGTCAAAATTTTCTTTCATATCTTCATGAATATCTTTTTAATTAGAATTTACGAAGCAGTCAACCTTTGATGCTCTTGCAAAAAGTCGTCGCTCCGGTGAACCCCGGATCGTGGTTCGGGACAGGTAATGGAGTCCATAGTAGTTACAACTAACTGAAAATGCTGGATTCCGGCTTTCGCTGGAATGACAAAAAAATACATTTTATGACTTTTTACGAGATCATCAACCTTTTACGACTGCAATCGGCCTTAACTTTGCCACCTTTTTTGAAATCCCTGCACCGTGAACTACTTCAACCACCTGGGAAATGTCTTTGTAGGCCTCGGGCATTTCTTCAGCAAGGGTTGATCTGCCGGTCCACCTGACAAGGATTCCTTTATCTTCGAGTTCGCGTTGTATGGCCCTGCCTTTGCTTGCTTTTT
>JAUXBD010000361.1 GCA_030619585.1 Desulfobacteraceae bacterium | reverse complement strand
GCTCACATCTATCCATCTACTATTATTGAATCCTGGTCAATGTTTTCATCTGCTGCAACAGTAATTGTTTTGATATTAAACTTTTTTTTCAGTTTGCTTATGTTTTGGTTTTTTAGCCCCCTCATTTTAGATATTGATCTTGGGTGAACCCTTATAATTATATTGTCTGTGACCGAGCCTTTTAGAGACCCGTTTGATTCCAAAAGTGAAGCTGCATTATCAAGGAATATCTCTGAAAAAACCAGGTGGCCAAAGGAAGGGTGATAAGGTCCGGCTAAAATTTCCGAGCCTTGGTCAAGATCGTTAGAAGCCTGTAGGCCCATGCGGATTACAGGAATACCTCTTTTTTTAAACAAAAGGAAAAGCTCCTTTACGGTAGAAACACATACGTCAAGAGGAATGGGTGAATACTTTTTATTTTTATAATCATTTGCCAGGGGACTGCCCCTGAGAACCACTGTGGGGTATATCCTTACAAAATCCGGTGAAAGAGCGGCTATTTTTTCACCTGTTGTATAAGCTCCGATTTGATTTTCTCCTGGAAGTCCCACCATCATCTGCAGCCCGATTTCATAGCCATGTTCTTTTAATAACAAAACAGCTTCTTTAGTGTGTGAAGATTTGTGGCCGCGCTTTGCCAGATCAAGTACCCGGTCATCCATTGACTGAACACCAAGTTCAATTGTTGAGACAGGAAAATCCTTTATAAATGCAAGTCTGCCATGATCTATGGTGTCAGGACGGGTGGAAAACCGGATGCTGTCAACCTGACCTGAGGCGACGAATTTTTTAGCTTCAAACAGCAATGCCCGGATATCTTCTTTTGTTTGCCCTAAAAAGTTCCCGCCAAAAAATGCAATCTGGACTGTTCCTCTGTTGTTTCCCTTAAATTCAAGAAAATTGTTTATCCGGGCGCGAAGGTTTTGGGAAGAGAGTGTATTGTCTTTTGAGCTTGTAATAGATCTCTGGTTGCAAAAAGCGCACTGATGAGGGCATCCAAAATGGGGGATAAAAACAGGGATTATTAATGGCCGTTTAGCAGTTTCCATATGGATCTACTGTTTTTGAAGAATCTCAAGGGCATTTTTCGCAGCATCCTGCTCGGCATTTTTTTTGCTTTTCCCTGTTCCATGGCTAGTTGTTTCCCAGGCATTCAACTGAACCTCAAAAGTTTTATCATGATCCGGGCCTGTTTCGCGAATAACCTTATATATGGGAGCAGCTTTATGCTTTCCCTGCACAAGCTCCTGGAGCTGGCTTTTATAATCTGTGTTGGCTGTCGTAAAGGAGGTGGAATCTAATAGTGGCAGAAAGTGACGTTCAACTATTTTAAATGCAGCATTAAAACCGCCATCAAGATAAATAGCTGCGAGTACAGCTTCGAATGCGTCAGCCAGTATTGAGTTTTTTCCCCGGCCATTTGTTTGAAGCTCTCCCTTCCCAAGGCATATAAAACTGCCCAGGTCTATTTCCCTTGCAATCAAGGCAAGTTGAGACTCGTTCACTAGGTTTGCCCGCATCCTGGATAGCATTCCCTCTTTAAATTCAGGGTAGTGCTTCATAAGAATGTGCCCTATGGTAAGGTTTAAAACAGCATCTCCAAGAAATTCAAGGCATTCATTGTCCTGCAAGTTTGTGTGAGGCTGTTCATTTACAAATGAACTGTGTCTTAGAGCATTATCAAGTATTTCTTTGTCCTTAAATTCATACTCAAGTTTTTTTTCCAAGTCCATGTTTCCAGCTTTCATTTAGTGTCTGATTTGCCTTTTTAATCCTATAATCTTTTCATAGAGCTCAAATGGAACGGAAAAATCGCCGTTTCCTGATCCCATCTGGATATCCGGCTTAATAGATCCGTGAAAGTCCGTGCCCCCTGTTACAATAAGATCAAAACGATGGGCAAGTTTTTTATACATGGCGGTATATTCATTGGAATGTTCAGGGTAGTAGGCCTCTATCCCCTTTAGTCCCATTTTTTTTAATATGATAATTAGATCTTCCAGTGTTTCATCAGATCTAAATTTTATAAGGCCTGGATGGGCAAGAACAGGAATGCCGCCGGCATTAATTATTGTTTTTACAGCTTCTTCACAGTTCATACGGTATTTGTCAACATAGGCGGGCTTGCCTGTGCCAAGAAAATCGTCAAATGCTTCATCAATTGATTTTACAAACCCTTTCTCCTTCATCAAATGAGCAATATGGGGTCTGCCCACCTGGGTGTCTTGAAACTTATCTGAAAGTTCATTCAGTGAGATATCCATGCCCAGGCTTTTGAGACGCTTGATAATATCCGGGTTGCGGTTTTTCCTGGCCTGTTTGAGTTTTAACAGTGCTTTGTTTAGTGAAGGATTATCAACATCGATATCATAGCCAAGCAGATGTAAACTTGCCTGGCAGGAAAAAAGTTCTGGAAAAGATGTGCTTATTTCAACACCTGTTAAAAAGTTTTGGTTAGGGAAAATTTTAAGAGAAAGGGCCTTTTTGGAGCCGTCCACAGTATCATGATCTGTAATGGCAATGGCCTTAATGCCCAATTTCTGGGCAAGGGCAAGAATTTCAGCCGGAGTAAGTGTGCCGTCGGAGGCGGTTGAATGAATGTGAAGATCGATTGTCACACTCTCGCTACAATC
>JAUXBD010000095.1 GCA_030619585.1 Desulfobacteraceae bacterium | reverse complement strand
TTTAAAAACATTGTAGAAGATCTTTTTGTCACCCTTTTCCACGCTGACCATGGTGGGTTCAATGTCAAGAGTCTCCCCTTTACTTGCCATGTTTAGTGCCTTTTTTTCGCCAAAAACAAGTTCGGGTACTTTTTCGCGAGTCTCGTTAATTTTGTTTTCAGAAATTATAGGTGCAAGGGTAAGCTGAATACTTGCAAGGGCTCCGCCATAACAAACCGCCAAGATCAGAACAAGCCATGCCTGAACAATGTAGTTGTTTTTCATTTTATGCCGCCTTTTTTATTGCCCCGAACGGAGTCGGTATTGTCCAACGGTTTATGAGGGGCGTAAGAGCATTCATCAAAAGTACGGCAAACATAACCCCTTCCGGATACCCGCTAAAAATACGAAGGAGCATAATAATAGCGCCTGCGCCCACGCCAAAAATAAATTTTCCTTTTGGTGTAAGCGGGCTTGTCACAGGATCGGTGGCAATATAAAACGCCCCGAAAAGAAGCGCGCCACTGAAAATATGGTGCAACACATTCCAACCGGAGCTTGCGGTAACCATATCTGTTATCAAACCAAGGACAACAACCGAAGCGATTATGCCTGCTGGAATTTCCCATGAAGCTGTTCTGCGGATACAAAGATAAAGCCCGCCTATAATGCATGCAATTGCGCTTACTTCACCAAGGGAGCCGTTTGTCAGCCCCACAAAAAGATCAAATAAAGGCGTAACTTCTCCTGCCTGTTTGAAAGTGTCCAGGGGTGTTGCCTGGGTTATCGCATCAACCGCGCTTGCCTGATCCAGGTAGCCGGAAGCCGCCATGCTGCCGGCAAAGGCTATCATGACAAATGCCCTGCCAACCATTGCCGGGTTGAAAAGGTTCATTCCAAGGCCGCCGTAGATCACCTTTCCGATTCCAATGGCAACAAAAGATGCAATAAACCCTACATACCAGGGTGCGGGTCCGGGAAGCGACAGACCAAGTATAAGACCTGTTATAGCTGCAGAACAATCTGTAATGGAGAGCGACTTTCCCCTCATCTTTACGAAAACAACTTCTGCGGCCAGGCAGCTTACAAGGCATATCAAAAGCTGTTTTACAGCATATATTTTAAACACATAGATAGACATTCCAATAACAGGCAAAAGGGCGATCAAAACATCTATCATCATTCTTTGTGTGGTAAAAGATGTGTCGGACAGATGGGGTGATGATGTGACCTGTACAATCGGCACAGGGCTATCATTTTTTTTCTTTTTTGTGTCCGGCTTTATTACATCCGGCTTTTTTACGTCAGGCTTTTTTACGTCAGGACTTTTTGAGTCAGATTGTTGTTTTTGATCATTCATAAAGCAAATAAGTTGATTTATTGTTTTGTTATATTTGATTTGGCTAAATACCAAAACTTTAGCTCACTTTTTAGCGCTTGCCGCAACCATTGCTTTTCCCATGCGTATCAGCTGCACAATTGGAAGGCTTGCCGGACATGTGTAGGAGCAGCAGCCGCATTCAAGGCAGGCCATTATATTGTACTTCTGGACAACATCAAGATTGCTGTTTCTTGATCCCACAGCCAATTTGCTTGGCACCAGATCAAGGGGGCACACGTCCACACATCTTCCGCAACGTACGCATGCTGTTTCATCAGCTTTTTTAACATCCTTATTTGTAAGTATGGTTACGCCGCTGGCGCCTTTGGTGACCGGCGTGCTTAAATCTGCAAATGCAAATCCCATCATAGGTCCGCCGGAGATTATTCTGGCCGCATCTTTTGTAAGACCACCGCAAAAATCGATCAGTTCTCCATAACTTATACCCATTGGAACAAGGAGATTTTTAGGGTTGTTTATTCCAGCGCCTGTAACACACACAACCCGGTGGGTCAGTGGTTTTTTCTTTAAAACAGCCCCGGCTATTGCCGCAACAGTTCCCACATTGCTCACAGCCGCACCCACCTCTATGGGCAAACCACCGGGCGGGACTTTTCGCTTCATAACAGACATGATAAGGTGTTTTTCACTGCCCTGTGGATACTTGGTTTTGAGTCGGGCAATTTTAATACCTGTGCCGGCAGCTGCCTTTTCCATGGATTCAACCGCTTTTGGCTTGTTGTCTTCAATTCCTATGACAATTTTCTTTGCGCCAACAGCATGACCTGCCAAAAGAGAACCCGCGATAATCGCTTCCGGGAACTCAATCATCATGCGGTAATCAGGTGTAAGATAGGGTTCGCATTCACATCCATTTATTAAAAGGGCATCAATTGGTTTGTCCTCGTTGGGCATAATCTTAACATGGGTGGGAAAAGCCGCGCCACCAAGACCCACAATGCCGGCATCGTTTATTGCGTCGGAGATTGCTTTGGGATCATATTTCCCGGCGCAATCTTTTGACCAGTCTCCCCCAAATATTTCATCCATCAGGGCCTTTCCTTCAAGTTGATCACCTTCGGCCTTTATGGGGATCGCAGGCACACGCCGTCCATTGGGCAGGGTAACATTTGCTGCTTTCAGGACTTTGCCGTTTATCGGAGAGTGAATAGGCGCTGAGACAAACGCCTTGGCTTTACCGATCACCTCACCGAAAGTCACCTCCTGTTTAGCTTTGACCTGGGATGCACATGGGGCACCAATATGCTGTGACATAGGCAGCACCACTTTTTTCGGTGTCGGTATTACTTCAATTGGAATATCAGTGGAAAAGTTTTTTCGTCCAGGTGGATGTACACCCTTTTCAAAAGTTCCGCTGCCTTCAAATCCTTCTATTTTAAGACCCATGCCCTCTCCTTAAGAGTGCGGTAACATCTTTTGTTTATTAAAAAACTAAATGTACAGACTGATTTTACTATTATAATGGTGGAAGCGTTGTCAATACAAATAATATACGCCCAGCAATTCTCGGAGCCGGGCAATTATAACACATCTAAACAATGATGTCCGTAAATTCATATCCGGAGGGTTATTTTGAATATCGAGGTGAGTTCCATAGCCGGTATACAGCTTTACTTGTATCTGACCGGAGGGGAAGTGCGGTGGCCTATGCTCTTTTTAACCTTGAACCCAGAGGCCGGCTATTTATTGTTCCCGGCGATCCTGTTTTCCCATGAAAAAAGGCCATTGATGTGTATCGTCAATGGCCTTTCACATTGTTTCCTAATGTAACTATTAATTATTAATAACCTTCTTCCCACTTGATAATGACTTCATGCTCAACATCAGGCATGGCATTTACAATAAGCTCTACAACACCGGCATATGTCATATTCTCCTTTTCAAGTAGCTCATAGCGCTCAATCATATCGCGAATCTGGCCTTTGCAGTTTGAACACGGTGCGCACACATATTTTTTCTGCTCCGGACCGCGGCAGTCTGAAAAAGCGTTAAGTATCTGCTCAATCTTCTTTCTGCCGGCGATTTTATTCCGCCATTCATGAATTGTGTTACGACTCATGATGGCGTACCCGCTTCCGCCGCCGCAGCAGTAGTTATGCACGCCATGGGGTACCATTTCCCGGAACTGCGGGCAGATTGCAGCCATGATTTCACGCTGTGGCTTGATAATGCCCATCAGCCGTGTAACATTGCACGGGTCATGCAGAGTAACCGGGAAGTCATTGCGGGAAGGATCAAGGTTCAGCTTTCCTGACTTCACGATATCTCTCAATATCGGGAAACAACTTTCACGGGGCACCTGAAGGCCCGGCGGAAGTATGCGGTCCGCGATAACTGTCAGCGCCTTATGGGCATGTCCGCATTCACCGAGAACAATTCTTCTAACGCCAAGCTTTTTCGCGGCCTGTGCATGAATGAGTGCTGTCCGGGCAGCCTGAACATCATCATAAAACACACCGTAATTGATGCTGTCATAAGCGGCAATGTCACTTGAGAGGGTCCATGACAGGCCCGCCCTGTTGAAAATCAGGGAAAATGCGGCCACATTGTCAGGCCATGACATGATCTCACCGGCGTTGTGAATGAGTAGAATATCCGCCCCCTCCACATCCCATGGAGTCTTGAACTCAACACCGAGTTCCTCGGAAAAATCCTCATCGATAAAATCAACATTATCCCGTACAACCATTGGAGTCATCCCGGTGGATGAACCTACACCGAGCTGCAGCATGGATCCTTTGTCATGAAGTTCCGGAGTTGTAATTCCCATCTCCTGGCTGAAAATTTTCCGGATCTCCCTTGCCACAAGCGCGTTATCCACACCGATAGGACATGTCTGGGCGCATCGCCTGCACACATTGCACCTGTAGGCAAGCTCACCAAGACGAGCCACGGTCCTCCAGTTAAGGTCAACATTACCGTTTCTCAGTCCGGACAGGGGTTCTTTTTTGATATATTTTTTATAAATCCGCCTGAAGACCTCGCTCTTGTATGTGGGCCGGTACATTTCATTTTTCCCGCTTGCTTCATACTGGTGGCAGGCATCGGAACATGTGTTGCATTTCGCGCAGTTTTCCATGGTTGTTTCAATCATGGATAAAAACGTCCAGTTGTTCTCTTTGGAAAAAAGTTTTTCCATTCCTGCCAGGAACTTTTTGACAAGCTCATCTTCCTCTTCTTTTGTTTTCGGCTTTGGTATGGGAAGAATCATCGTGTCATCCAGGATGCATACATACTTTTCCTTAATATCATCTGAAAGCGGTTCCCACTCCTTTTCTTCAATATCCCAGGGAAGGGGCATCAAGTCTTCATTCGCAACACTTGTAAGCTGTTCGGTATCTTTGCTTATATCATTTATTTTAAGTCTTTTTACCATGGTATTACTCCTTTTTTTCTTCTTTGGCAGCAGCCGGGTTATGTGTCGCAACTTCCGCCCATGTATTTCCGGTTCCCGCAATATGAGGGGCAGACCATGTGACCGGGTAGTTCAAAACAATACCGATTTTTTCGTCTGTTTTGGGGGAATCGATATTCGGTTCATCTCCCCAGCGGATGTCATGGTACAGGAAGTACTTCATGAAGAAGTGCGACATGTGTGTAAGAGGTATATAGGCGATTGTCAGGACAACAAGGAGTACCTGCAAAATAAAAAGGGAGCTGTCAATGGCCGCGAAATTAAAACTGATAAAGTTTGCAACAAAAGTTCTGGCCATATCAAAAGTTGGATCAACAAAGAGCCATGTGATAATTCCGACACCGGCTGTAACAATAAAAAGAACCAGGTTGAAATAATGCTCAAAAGAAGAATAATTGGAGAGATCTGGATCGGTTATCCTTTTAAACAGCAGGCCCACGGCGCCTGCGACTGTCAGGATAAGGCCTGCAGGGCCCAGAAGATTTGTTACGGCAAAAACTGCTGTCATGATCGGTGTGTCTGCCATTATACCCGTAAGCTGTGAAATAGATCCTATTCCCAGAAGGCCGATAAAAAGTACTACAAAATATAGACCGAGATGGAAAGGGTAGGTAACATACCAAAGGGGCCTTTTATGTTCAAATACCGCCAGAAGAAACAGTATTTCCGGAATCATGACTTTTAGTTCATTGATTCTGGAAGAGTGCCTCGGCTTGTTCCACCAGTCGACATCTTCATAATAGCTTCCGCCGTAAGATGCTCTGTCTCCCCCTTCATGGGCAACCGGATAAAGCTCCCAGCGAAGGTGTATAGGGTTTTTGATATAGCGGATAATACGCGAGGCCACCGCCAGCAAAAACACAATTATCGCCGCGTATGCGACCAGGTAAGTTAATGATGTCATGCTTTTTTCTCCTTTGATTAAAAATTAAAAAATATATAAAAAAAGTTTTTGTATTGTAAATCAGTTGATATTGTATTCAATACCCCTGTCTTATTGTTCCTGACCTTTTCTTCCCTCCTCCATGGCGGACCAGTTCCTCTTCAGCCATCTTCCGGAGTTTATAAGCGTTATCGCGCAATGAGCCGTATACAGCTCCGCAGCCGGCATCCAGGCGAATCTTGTCGCCCAGATCAGCAAGCTCAAGCATATCATAGCAAAGCGTGATCACTTTATTTAAGTTGTTATCTATTCCGCTTTCAGGCATTACTTGTCTCCTTTTTTATCCGAGACACTAAGCAAAGCATATTTTGTGCCAAACACTGATCATATGTAAAAAATATCAATATAGACTATTAAACAAAATAGTTAACAGGTCCAACAAGTATCTTGGTGCGTATATCGTGTCTCGTAGCTACACATAATATTATAAGAATATAAATCAATTGTAAAGCATATTAATTCTATTGGTTATGATAGGATTGACATAGATGATAAATATATATGTCTCACTTTACAGGCATGGGACTATC
>JAUXBD010000344.1 GCA_030619585.1 Desulfobacteraceae bacterium | reverse complement strand
TTATGACCTTAATAACGCAATACTGGACGAAATATATCGGGTTTTTTACCATTGCAGCTATCATATGTGCCGGTTTAGGGCTGTCCCCGGCGCCATCATATGCCTATGATATCTCTTTTATCAATACTGACGCTCTTCACAGGAGCGCAGCTTCATGGATAGTTATTGATGCACGTCCGAAAAACAGGTGGGAGAAAGGACATATACCACAAGCCCGGTCATTTGGCTGGGAAGATTATACTAAAGTTGATGAGAACAACATATCGCACAGGATACTGTCTCCGGAAAAATTGGCAAATGTTCTTGGTGCAATGGGTATTGATGAAAAGACACAGGTGGTTGTATACGGCGATGCTGATACAAGCTGGGGGGCGGAAGGCTGGGTTTGCTGGATGTTGACATGGCTCGGGCACAAGGGCCCGATCCGCTTGTTAAATGGCGGGATACAGCGATGGACAGATCTGAATTATCCAGTGGCAAAAGGCGACGATAGATTAAATGTGGCGCCTGTAAAATACTTAAGCAAAGTTAGAAAAGATGTAAGCATAAACACAGGAGAGATAAAAAACAGTGTCTCCGAAATTTATCTGGTTGACACCCGTTCAACATTTGAGTGGATCAAAGGGCATATCCCTGGAGCCATACATATATCGTGGAAAAAATTCTATAACGGCGATTTCCGTATCCCCCTTGAAGCCAATGAAGTAAAAAAGCTTTTAGCATCCCATGGCATCAGTCAGGATAAGCCCGTGGTTTATTACTGCTCGGGGGGTATAAGATCAGCCTATGCCTGGCTTATACACCAGCTTGCCGGCATGCAAAAGGCTATGAACTATGAGGGGGGCATGTCGGCGTGGAAGCATTACTCAGGCAAACAATAGTGATTGTTTTTTGCCTGAAACTCAGGCATTTATAGCGCCGCCTCAGTTGAAGCCGGTCCCTGCAGTGCAGGTATAGCAGTGGTCGCCCTTGGCTATTGGGCTTCCCGGTGCAGGCGGATGAGGTGTTTCAGAGATATGTTGCCTGCGGTCGCCCATATAAAGTCCTGCTGCCTGATTAAAATCACAGTCAAACAGGTATCCGTCCCAGGATACTGATATTAAAGTCCTGCACATAAGACCGTCCAGTGTTGATGGATTGAACGCCTGTACAAGCTTTTGCATATAATTATCAAAATTACCGGTCTTGATAAGCCATTTGCGAAATCTTCCAATGGGTGTGTTTGCAAAGCTGTAAAGTCTGTTAAAACCGACATCCCATTTTTGATCAAGCACTTTTTTAAACCTGGTTTCAAGGCTGCCTTGTGGCGGCGACAGAAACGCGCCGGAGGGGTTTACAACCAGGTCAAGCTCAAGGCCGGTATCGGGCATGCCATAGCCAATGGAGTTAAGTCTTTGAAGGGCATTTATACTTGTCTGGAAAACACCCTGCCCCCTGAGAGATTCTGCCTGGGCAGCATTTAAGGATGGGAAGGATGCCACAATGTTGTTTTTGTGGTCCTTTAGAACCCCCATTAACGTATCTGCCTGCTGAAAAAGAGCTGTTAGATTCGATCTAAAAATCATTCTGTCTGCAAAGGGTGAAAGCTTTTCAATAAAACGGGTGAGTTCAGGATGGAGTTCAGGAGCTCCTCCTGTAATGTCTATGGTTTCAAAGCTTTTTTGTGATGCAAAATCCACCACTTGGTCCATGGTTTGTGGCGTCATCATCTCATTTCGCCCGGGCCCGGCATCAAGATGGCAGTGTGTGCAGAACTGATTGCACTTTAGACCTATATTTATCTGAAGCGTAGTGGCGGTGTCCCTTTCAAGCCTCAAGTTGTTTTCTGAAAGGGTCTGCTGAAACGAAGAGACACCTGTAGAAAAGATTTGGTTATTAAATTGATCTGCTTTAGATGTTATGGGTGCCATGGGTTTATTTCTGTATTCACATGGAAACTTTTTTTGCAATGTTTTGCATCTGCACTCCATGGACAAGTGATGCCCCGCCGCGGATAGCCACTGCAACATGAACCGCTTCGGTCATTTCAGCAGTGTTCGAGCCTTTTTCAAGACAGGCTTGTGTGTATGCGTCAATACAATAGGGGCACTGGACCGTATGTGATACAGCCAGGGCGATCAAAGCCTTTTCCCGCTCTGTAAGTTCACCCTCTGCAAATACAGCGCTATAGTAATCAAAAAATTTGTTTGCCAGTTCAGGCGAATCGTCACCTATGTTTTGAAATTTCGGTAGATCTTCCGGGTTGTAATAAGTTTCCATTTTTACTCCTTAGCGTTAAGCGTCCAATCATAATCAAGGAACCTGACCTTAACCTTGTT
Source organism: Desulfobacteraceae bacterium (assembly GCA_030619585.1). Taxonomy (GTDB): domain Bacteria; phylum Desulfobacterota; class Desulfobacteria; order Desulfobacterales; family SURF-7; genus JAUXBD01. The sequence goes on along the minus strand of JAUXBD010000344.1, from coordinate 440 downwards.
TTGTTTGGACATTAACCTCTTTTTCAGGTCTTTATTAGCGTATCTTAAGAAAAACCCCGCAATATCGTTGTTAAAATCGCTGGGAAACCATTTGAAGATTTTACTTACATAAAGCTTTTTGCCCTTAAGGTAATTTCTTTGTGGATCATTTATAAAGCTTTGTGCAGCATCGTCAAGCTGTTTGTCCAGGATGCTTGCCTGAAAGGCTTCAGGGCGAAGCGGCGGACAATCTTTTGAAGCGCAGTTTACTGCAAAATGAATGCGCGGGTCTTTGAATCGCGGTCTTAAAATGTTGTGTTCAATATGGTCAAGGGTCATTACTTTGCCGTTGATCCGGCATATCTCTTTTTCCCACGGAGTGTTTGGCCATGTGGCAAGATCTTTGATGGATTTTATGCCTGGATAGCCGCTTAAAATCAGCTTTATGGTCCAGGCGTTAT
>JAUXBD010000276.1 GCA_030619585.1 Desulfobacteraceae bacterium | reverse complement strand
GTACCGGTTAGGGGCGGATTTTTGCGTTTTCTTAAATCCCCTATGGATCGAAGCAGTTGATGGAATTTATTCTGTCTGGAGATAGCCACTGACAGGGGTTGATCTCCCATATTAACATCAAAATGTGATGATAAAGCCTTACGAAGTGTGTCCAACTCTTCAACATACCAGGCCAATGCCGTATCACCGATTCGATGGGGAACGTCAATAATATGATTAAAATCAGGCTCAAAAAGGTATTCAAAATTGTCGTACAGGCGACGCATATGGTCACACCCGGCAGCAAATACCCAACCTTTAATAAAACCATACTGATTGTCCATAGCATATTCAAGGAGGCTGCGTACATAAGAGCAAGTAAGACCTGAAAGATAAATATCAGCATTATCAGTTCCGGTAATTCCTGGCGCACGCATCCTTATTGGCAGGAGTCGGTCTGCGGATAAAAGGACCTTAGGCACATAGCTGCATGTGTATCCGATAGGAATCTTTCCGGCTTCGATTGCTTTATCAAGAAGAGCATTCCCAGGTTCTTTAATAATTTCGTCCAAATATGACTGCCATGTATCAATATTCATTTTCGTTTATTTTAGGCATAGGGGGTTTAAAATTTTGATATTCTCTCTCCAAAGCTAAACACAACCCCAAAATTAAACTAAAGATCCGCCTTAATCCCAGCATTTAAGCATTATCTTTTATAATTATAAGAACATATAGCAAAACACCGGTAGGATGTCAAACCAACCCACAATCTATAAAAAACAGGAAATTCCCCGGAAGGTAACCCCTAATTATCAAGATTTGTTCTAAAGCATGATAATTGGCATGTAAAATGATTTTTATAAATCCATAACGCATAGAAATCATGACAAATTAAAACTTGTGGAAAAACACTGAATATCTTATATATACAGACCTCGGAACTCATTTTAAGAATGAGTTTCGAGGTCTGATATAGTTAAAACCGGAATCTTTCATTGTGGTAAAAGTCCCGGTAAACCGGACCTTCTCAACATTATCTTGCACAAATTTGGTTGCGGCGGTAGCGAAACTCCGGCCTTCTTTGATGATCTCTGTTTTGTAAAGCCCCTCACCAGGCACAACTTTGCCCGGGAAATGTCCTGTAACTGTAACCGGGTCCTTATGGGGCATATACCCTCCCCCGCCATGGCCATAAGATACCCGCCATTGGGTATTCCGCCTAAATACAATTTTCTTGATATAAAACAAAGCAAACGATATAAGTAAATACAACTTTTTAAATTAATAAGCTATATTTGACAAATACAAATTCTGACAGAATAGGAAAGGATACTTGTACTAATTAGATGGAGCCCACAAAACTAACAAATATGCTTTCAATAATCTCGGAGAAACTCTCTCAGGGACAAATACCGTTCTGCTTGATCGGAGCTATGGCTTTTGGGATTTATGGACTCCCGAGATATACTTCAGATATTGCCCTGTTGACCACAGATGATAACTGGCAGAACATTTTATCGGTAATGGAACAATTAGGATATACCTGCTACCAAAAGACAGATGCTTTTGCACAGTTTGACTCTGAGTCAGATGTTTATGGCAAAGTTGATTTCATGCTTGCAAAAACCCAGGATGGGAAAGAGATAATTAAAAGAAGTATTACTATCCAAAGGGACGATCTTTTTGACAAAATTCCTGTTGTACAACCTACAGATTACATAATCTTGAAATTATTGGCGATTGCCAATAATCCCGAACGAAGTTTGAGAGATGAATCCGATATTTCAGAACTTATAAAACTGTACAATAATAACTTAATAACAGAGAAGTTCACACCACTTGACAAAGCAAGAATATTGCTGTTTGCAGACAAATTTGGCCAGCAAAAACTAATTGAAAAATATTTTGCCGGGTCAGAGCCTTCCTTGGATGGAGAGTTTAAGTTATGAAAAGTCCTGAAGACCTGAAAAAAATATTGGAAAAAGACAGGATGTTAATCTTTGAAATGATTGACGCTTCATATGAACTCGCAACAAAGAAGGGTAAGCATCCTCTTGAAAATGGTTGTAACTGTATTTCATGCGTGAATAAAAGAAAGCTTCTAATTAAACAACCGGAAAAAAAGTGGAAATTCTGGTTATAGTCCGGTTCTTATCAGGCGAGCTGTTGCAATTTTTCTTGAAGCTCTTTTATTTCAGGTAAAACTTCGGGTTTATTAGCAAGAACCACAAGATTATACTCTTCTTCAGATTTACTGCCGTTTTCAACAAAAGAAACCATAAGGTTGCCGGTCTCTTCATTTTCTTTTACTTCTTCAACATCTGCTTTTTTTACGGTAATACCCTCTGTTGAATCTATTTCAGCTTTTTCAGGGGCAAACAGGGAAACAGACAGTCCGTCTGTTTTTTTCATGGCGTCTGAAGCCACCTGCAATGTATATGAGATAAAATTGCCATCGTCGCCGTTTACAGCTGAGTCTATCACTATTGCTATTTTCCCGGGTATTTCGCCATCAAAGGGCCTCAGTACAAGGCCGTTGAAAGGCCCTTTATCATCAAGCATTGTTTCCAGCTGAGAGACACAGACAACGTTTTTAAGTTTTTCAAAACCAAGTTCTTTTCTGCCTTCCGGAATAAATTTTACAGCTTCATCAGAGATAATAATATCATCAACAGTGAGTTCCAAAGATTCATCTTCCTGCTCAAAAACAATCGCTTTGGGTTCGCATACTGCAAGGCAAAGTGCGCAGCCCAGGCATCTTCTGCAGCTAAGACATCTTTGAGCTTCCCTTTGGGCATCCTCCTGGGTCATACCCAGTTCGACTTCGTCAAGATTATCTATGCGCTTATCAACTTCCAGCTCTGGCATGGGACGCCGCTTTGCTGGAAAATCGTCAAAATCAATTATATAACGTAAATCTTTTTCTATCATCTGCTTCTACTTTCCCTTTAGATAATTGTCGATGGCAACAGCGGATCTTTTTCCGTCGGCAATTGCTCCGATGGCAATCCACGGCCCTGTTACACAGTCTCCACCGGAAAAAACCCCTTCACGGCTGGTGGCGCCTGTGGCTGGATCGGTTACAATGGTGCCCCATCTGGTTTGATCAATCCCGCCATCATCGGACAGAAAAGAAAGATCAGCTTTTTGTCCTATTGCAGGCAGTATCATATCAAGTTCAATTTCAAATTCCGAACCTTCAATGGGCACAGGCCTTCTTCTTCCGGAATCATCAGGTTCGCCAAGCTCCATGCGTAGACATCTAATGCCTGCAACCTTGTTGTCTTTTTTAACAACTCCCTGGGGGGCTACAAGATATTCAAACTTTATCCCCTCTTCAATAGCTGCCTCGATCTCCTCATCAGCCGCAGGCATTTCAACCCGGGTCCTTCTGTAAAGAACAGACACCTCTTTTGCTCCAAGCCTCAAGGAAGATCTTGCAGCATCCATGGCAACATTACCGCCTCCTATTATTGCGATCCTGTCTTCAACCCTGACTTCGTT
>JAUXBD010000167.1 GCA_030619585.1 Desulfobacteraceae bacterium | reverse complement strand
GGCATATATGCCGAACCTGTTGCCTATATAGTTTCTCAATATATAGGATAGTTCATAGTAGAACTCCTTTATCAGGCCTTTGCCAGGAAGGGTTTTACTCCTTAATTTTTCAAAAGCCTTGTAAGCTATCTCATCTGCAGGCTTTGATTTTGACTCAAATATCTTTGAAATCCTTCCTTTCCACATATACCGCACAAAAAGAACAATAATCGGCATAATTAAAACCACCCATACAATCCACCATGGAAAGCGATTTTTCTTCAGAGCCGCTATGGTCTCATTTTCCTCTTCCTGCTCCCTTAGCAGTTCTTCATCAGATTTATCCTCATTGCGACGCACACGCTTTGTGAGTTTTTCCAGCTTGTAATCAGACTGGCCATACAGGTCGGAGAGCTCTTGTCTCCTATCTGTAAGAGGATCTACCTTTATCCTCATACCATCGGTCATCACATTAAAAGCCGGTATCTTCCTTTCATCTTTTTTTTCGCCTGTTTTTTTATTTGGGGTATCCTCGGACTTTTCCTTAAAAAACGGGACCATCAAAGGAAGGATTGAATAGTTGCCGCTAAGCCAGGGTTCCAGGGTAAACTCCTGGCTGAAAAGTGTTGAGCCGTCATCCATTAGAGTTTTCTCAACTTCAGTTACATTTGTAACCCTGAATCTTTTGGAGCGTTCATTAAAATCGGTTGAAAATCCAAACTCGGCAAATGCGGGAAACCTTGCAATGCAACCTTTGGGCGATGAGACCTCCACCTTCAAGCTTATGCTGTCGGCAATGGTGATCTTATCTTCACTTACGGTTACCTTTACCGTGCCTTTTACCCCTTCGTAATCTTTAACCCCTGTTTTCTCAACAGGTGATGCGGAAACCGAAATACAGCTAAAAATATAAATGAGCATCACTTGGATGATTAATTGCGCCTGTTTTTTCTTTAGATACACTTGCATGCGAGTTTTAGATATTTTCAATTTTATTATATACTTGAGTTTTCGGAAAATAGTTCTTGACATAAAGTCCTAAGAGAATAAGTAAATACAAACGTCATTCCCGCGAAGGCGGGAATCCAGTTTTCAATGACTGATCTCATTGTATAGATCATTCCAATGGGGATTTTTTTCTTCTATCAGCCGCAGCTTCCATTCTCTTCTCCATTTCTTCAATTGTTTTTCTCTTGTAATTGCGCTATCAACGTTTTCATGGACTTCATAATAAACGAGAATTTTTACGCTATATTTTTTTGTAAAACCTTCGATCATATTATTTTTATGTTGAAACACCCTCTGTACTATATCGGAAGTAACTCCTATGTATAAAGTACCGTTACGTTTGCTTGCCAATATGTAAACATAAAACTGTTTATCCACAGCAATCTCTTTCTGGATTCCCGCCTTCGCGGGAATGACGGCTAATCTAAAGTTTCTGTTCTGCTTAAACAGTTTGTAGCCATTATTTAGAAATAAATTACGAAATCTGGAATTACCGCCTCTTATGCCTGGCTTTAAAAAAAGCCACCAGGGATCTCTCAAAAGGCTCTGATGTGTTGACCTCCAGAAGATCTATCCCAAGTGCTTTAAAAAACATCCGCCGTTCCTCTTTCTCCTTATCAACAGATTCACTGAAACGGTTTTGGAATTCATTGCTTGATGTATCCACAAGAACAATATCTCCTGTTTCAGCATCCTCAAGTTCTATCAGCCCCACATCCGGTATATCCATCTCCCTTGGATCTGCCACGGCAATTGCCGTTATATCGTGTCTTTTTGCAGCAATACGAAGGTCTTTTTCAAAGTCCTCCGAGATAAAATCGGAAACAATAAAGCATACGCCTCTTTTCTTTTTGGACCTGCTTAAGTGCTCCAAAGCCACATTAATATCCGTTGCGCTTTTTTTCTGTGCATTTTCAAGAATTTTTGCACTTACCAACAGCTCACGTATAATCCTTAAGACATGATTGCTGCCCTTTTCAGCAGGTATATACTTCTCGATCCGGTCTGAAAAAAGGATCAGTTCAACTTTGTCATTATTTTTAATTGCGGAAAAAGCCAGAGTTGCACAGATCTTTGCGATGATGTTTGCCTTTGAATAGCCAATTGTTCCGAAACCTGAAGAAGCTGAAATATCAACAAGAAGCATTACTGTAAGTTCACGCTCCTCCTTGAAATTCTTTACATAAGGATGGGTCATTCTGGCAGTAACGTTCCAGTCGATGTTTCTCACATCATCACCCGGAAGATACTCCCGAACATCCTCAAATTCCATGCCGCGGCCCTTGAAAACAGAATGGTACTCCCCTGCAAGAACATCACTTACAACTTTGCCGCTTCTTATCTGTATCTGCCGGACCTCTTTTAATACATCCTGCAGCTCTTCACTAGTTATATCCATAAGGGGTCTACCTCAACTTTAGCACCGAAAATTAACACCCTTTTTTTACGGTGTGGGAAGTGTTGAAAGAATCTTGTCAATGACATCTTCCGATCTCATGCCCTCTGCTTCACCTTCATAGGAGATGATAATCCTGTGTCTTAAAATATCATAAGCCAGTTTTTTTATGTCATTGGACCTCACATGGTCCCTGCCCTCTATAAAGGCCAGAGCTTTGGATGTAACGATAAGGGCAATGGTAGCCCTTGGAGAGGCACCGCACTCAATTATATTTTCAAGGCCCTTAAGCTGTGTTCCCGGCCTTGTGGCAAAGACAATATCAACGATGTAATCCTTCAGCTCATCTGACATATAGATATCATCCACAAGCTTTCTTGCTTTAAGGATATCATCAGCAGCTGCAACCTGTGAAACCTGGTGGATGTACTGGATCTTGCCCATACTCTCCAAGATCTGACGCTCATCTTTTCTGTCCGGGTAACCTATTGTAACCTTTAACATGAAACGGTCCACCTGGGCCTCAGGAAGAGGGTATGTCCCTTCCTGCTCTATTGGGTTCTGGGTGGCAAGAACAAGAAAAGGATTGTCAAGCACAAAGGTCTCCTCTCCTATGGTAACCTGCCTTTCACCCATTGCCTCCAAAAGTGCGGACTGCACCTTGGCCGGCGCCCGGTTGATCTCATCTGCCAGAAGGATATTGGTAAAAACCGGCCCTTTTTTTACAGAAAAATTCCCTTCCTTTGGATTGTAAACCTGTGTGCCTACAACATCTGCTGGAAGAAGGTCCGGCGTAAACTGGATTCTAGAAAATCCTGTATTCAAGGTGCTTGCCAGCGTTTTTATTGCCAGCGTTTTTCCAAGCCCCGGAAACCCCTCTATAAGTATATGCCCGTCTGCCAGAAGGCCCACCATGATCTTTTTAATCACATCATCCTGGCCAATGATAACCTTATGAATTTCGTCAAAAACACTCCGTATAAAACCACTCTCGTTTTGAATATCCATTACCATAGTTCACCTCAGTAGAATATTTATATTTGTAATTATATTGTCTGCAATGTTCAGCCGGTTGCCATTAAGATTGTTTAATCTTTGTCCCATATAAAATAAAATGGAATCCCCTTACTCTCTATAAAGACAGGGGACATACAACATAACCTCTTGATTTTTATGGGTTTGACCATTTTTGCGTCAAAGAAACCTAATCATTTTTTTTGTAAGTGTCAAGGGGAAACCTTAACAATGGCAGGGTAACCGCATTTTGAGCAAGCAGGAGCGAAATGTAAGCAAGCCGTTAGAGGATCGCCTCGCTTAAGGTTGGAGAACAAGGTAGCGCGCTGTCGCGCGGGCTTTTTAATATTATTTGACAGGATTGACAAGATATTTTTTAAGACTTTGTCTATGTGGATCTTCCTTCGAAGAGGCACAGTTAAATACTACTCTCTGTTTCCTGATCTTGTCTAAGAATAAACTCTTCCTTTTAAAATTTCCAAGGGATCGCCGGCAATGGATTGATAGTGAGATAACGGCTGAAAGCCATGATATAGAAAGTAAATGGACACAGAGCATTGCTGTTGGGAGCAAATCTTTTATAGAAAAAATTAAAGTAACGCTTGGGTTCCGAGCAAAAGGGAGAAAAGCTATTGGCAACGATGATATGTTTCAGCTTCGGGAAACACAGGCTGCCTATGGTAATACTCATGAAGTGTCTGACAATACATTTTTTTGGATATTGCATATAGGCAATATTGAAGTTAAACTAAATTTTCCACAAAGACAAATATATTGAAAAAATTTATCCTGTAAGCTATATTTAACATGTTAATATTCTAATTTTTAAAAAAAGATGCTCGATCTTCTCACTCAAAACAAAGCAGGAGCTTAATAAAAGGAGAAAAAAAAATGAACCATCCCCAACAACTTTCAGCAAACATGGAAGATATTACCAACGCCTTGGAACCGCTAATACGGCGGATTATACGTGAGGAGCTGACAAGAATCGTAAAAAAAGAGCCGGATATGTTTTACCTTGATCCGGAAATGCCGCTTTACAAGGATATGGAAGATATCAAACAGCGAAAAACACAGGGGCATATTAAGCTGCATTCGCATAAAGAGGTTTGGGGTGAGTGATTACGAAGCTGTATATGAAGAGCTGTTTACGCGAAACTTGCGCCGGTATTTATCGATGCGGAAGTCTATTAAACGACGAATTGACCGAGTTCTGACCGATCCATATCACAATACGGAATTTCTTGGTGACGTCAGCGGAAAATTGAATTTGATCGGTTGCCGCAGCACCCGTGTTGATCGAAATTTTCGTGTTATTTTTGTTATCTGTGAAGAATGCCGTAATATTCAAGGATGTGAATTTTGCTTCTGTGAAAATTTGCCTGATAAGGCAGTTGTATTTTTGACTACAGGCCCTCATGATAAAGCATATGCGATGAAATGAAATAAACAATGAAGCCGCTTGTTTATCTTAGCTGT
>JAUXBD010000107.1 GCA_030619585.1 Desulfobacteraceae bacterium | reverse complement strand
GGTTGTGACAACCACGTCAACACCATTTACATCATAATGGATTGCGGACCTGATCATATCGTTTAATATGCCAATCTGTTGAGGGTTTATCTCTCTTGCGGTAAGGTCGGATATGGTGTTCAGGCTGGCTCCTTTTGAAAGGAGAAAAGCAGCAGCCTTAAAATCCTTTTCCGTTGTAGAGGAAAATGTAAAAGAACCGGTATCTTCATATATACCAAGGCACATCATTGTGGCTTCATCGGGCGAGACCTCGAGCCCTTTTTCCTTAATGATGTTAACAAGCATTGTAACAGTTGCACCTGTTGGTTCATAAATATCGTGTTTAGATTCAATATCACCTGCCATGGGCGGATGATGGTCATATATGTGTATATCAACACCTGCTCTTCCGATCAAAGATGAGAGTTTTCCAATTCGATTTTTCCTCCGTGTGTCAACAAGAACCAGGGTTTGAATGGTTGAAAAGTCAATTTTTTTAATATCCACCATATTAAATATGTATACCATGGAGCTTATAAAAAAATTTCTTATATTTTTTTCAGAGGAGCCGGGGAACACAACAACTGAACCAGGATATAGTTTCTGAGCGGCAAGCAGGGAAGCTATGGAATCATAGTCTGCATTTATATGGGTTGTAATTAAAGTGGTTCCTTTATTATCAGCTTTTTTGTCTGTCGCCACTTGTTTAGCCTCCGAAATCAAGCTACCGGTTACTCTGTGCTGGCTACAATATAAAGTTGTTGTCCTTCCCAGATTATGATAGCAAGATATTTTAGTTGATAACCTTTTGCAACAATCATATTATTCTTGGTGTTTATGACCGGAAACAAGCAGTCAGGCTATAAACATATCTTCGGCCCGGTTCCCTCCAGAAGGCTTGGGGTCTCGCTTGGTGTGGATCTTATGCTTCAAAAGACCTGCACACTTGACTGTGTATACTGTGAGTGTGGAAAGACAACCCACTTAACTTTAAACAAAAAACAGTATGTTCCTGTTGATGAAATTAAAAAGGAGCTCAGCCGGTTTTTAGCAAATGGACCTAAACTAGATCATATAACCTTTTCCGGCTCCGGGGAACCCACTCTTCACAGCGGAATAGGAGAAATTATATCTTTTGTTAAATCCGGGTATCCTCAATATAAAATTGCATTGCTTACAAACGGCTCACTTTTGTACCAACCTGAAGTTACGGAGAGTATACTTGACGTTGACATAGCCATTGTATCTTTGGATGCAGTATCTGAAACAATATTTAACAAGATAAACAGACCCCATCCCAAGCTTGAGGCTTCCAGGATTGTTGAGGGGTTAATCTCTTTTAGAGAAAGGTTTGTAAATCAATACTGGATAGAACTTTTTATTGTGCCGGGCATCAATGATGGCGGTAACGAGATGAAAAAAATACAAAAAACCTTACGTTTAATAAACCCGGACAAGGTGCAGCTAAACACTCTAGATAGGCCCGGCACTGAAAATTGGGTGGTGCCTGCCCAGAGCAACATGCTGGCAGAAGCAAAAAAATTGTTTAATAACACCAGCATTGTTAAGCATGTTGAAGCCGGGCCAAATACCGATGGTGCTAAAAGTGGTTATGATCATCTTATCTTTTCTACGCTGATGCGCAGGCCGTGCACGGTAAATGACGTTTCGCGAATTTTGGGTATCTGTCAGGAAGATGTTTTCCGGCTGTTGGAAGACCTTGTTAAAAAAGGCAGAATTGGAAAAAAAAAGATGCAAAGAGGAATTTTTTACAGGATAATAAATTAATTGTTGCCAACATTCTTTTTCTGAAGTATTTTGATAAATCAGCTGTTTTAACTATAGTCATATCGCCTGTGGGCAAGCGCTATTGCTGTTGAATCCTTATAGCTTCATACTGTCTTAACAAATATAAGGGGGGATTATGCCGGATTTTATATGGGTAGGGAAAGACAAAAAGAACAGATCCAGAAAAGGAAAGATGGAAGCCCCCAATGAAGCTGTTGTGCAGGCACATCTTCAAAGAATAAAGATAACTCCTTCCAAGATAAAACCCGCGCCAAAAGATATCTTTGAAAATATCCAAGCGTTTCAACCCAAAGTCACAGAAAAGGATATAATCGTTTTTTCAAGACAGTTTTCCACAATGATTGATGCGGGGTTACCCATAGTGCAGTGCCTGGACATTTTGTACTCCCAGCAGGAAAATCCAACTTTTAAGAAAATCATAAAGGAGATGAAAGACGCTGTGGAAGGAGGGCAAACCCTGGCCGAAGCTCTGAAAAAGCACCCAAAAGAGTTTGACACCCTATTCGTAAATATGGTGGCTGCCGGTGAGGCCGGTGGTATTCTGGATGTGATTTTGCAAAGACTTTCAGCATACCTGGAAAAAGCGGCAAAGCTCAAGGCTCAGGTGAAAAGCGCCATGACATATCCGATCATAACCCTTTCCATTGCAGGGATTGTGGTTATAGTTATACTTGTTTTTGTTATTCCTGTTTTTGAGGAGATGTTTGCCGATTTCGGACAAGAACTTCCCATGCCCACACAGATTGTTATTTTCCTGAGTGAAACAGTACAAAGCAAAATAGTCTATCTTCTTGTTGCCTTTGCAGGGCTTGTTGTTGCTTTTAAAAAGTGGTACAGCACTGAAAAGGGCAGGGGTATAGTAGATAATGCCGCCCTCAAGGCGCCGATATTTGGCATTTTAATACGCAAGGTTGCTGTAGCCAAATTTACACGAACAATGGGCACAATGCTGGCAAGCGGGGTGTCCATATTGGACGCGCTCGATATTGTGGCTAAAACAGCCGGAAACAAGACTATTGAAGACTCCATTTACGATGTGCGGCAAGGTATTTCAGAAGGCCGCACAATGGCCGATCCTCTTTTGGAGAGCGGTGTTTTTCCCTCAATGGTATGTTCCATGATTTCTGTTGGGGAGTCAACCGGCGCCCTTGATGCCATGTTGGGAAAAATTGCCGACTTTTATGACGATGAGGTGGATACAGCTGTTGAAAACCTGACGGCTGCAATAGAGCCGATGATGATGGCATTTCTTGGTGTGGTTATCGGAGGACTTGTTGTGGCTTTGTACCTTCCGGTATTCCAGCTGGCAGGTGCTGTTGGCGGATAATTGTTCGTGGCCATGTGTTATAGATTATCAAAACAATTCATTATTCTTCCGTGCCACTAAAGCACTACTATAGTTTCCATGGATGCGTCATTAAATAAGCCTGAAAGCGATTATTCGCGAAAACTTATATGGCTTATGGTTTTCAGGGTTGTTTTTGCCGCCCTGCTACTGGGATCTACCACCTATTTTCAACTCAAAGAAAGCCAGTCTCTCATAGACCGTCCTCTTTTGTTTTTGTACGGCCTTATCGTTGGTATCCTTATTCTGTCCGCTTGTTATTCGCTGCTGTTTAAGAGCTTTAAACAGAAAGTCCCCTTTGCATACATCCAGCTCAGCATAGACACAGTTATCGTTACATTGATAATTTTTGTAACCGGAAGTTTTTCAAGTGTTTTCCATTTTTTATACCTTATTGTTATTATTTGCGGCAGTATGCTTCTATTTAGAAGCGGCATCATGGTTCTGGCGGGGTTGTGCAGTCTGCAGTATGGTGTTTTGGTCATATTTGAATATTACAACATATTTAATCCATTTAGCACGGAGAGCCGCCTTTATATAGCGAACTATGCTTTAACCTATGTGCTTTACAAGGTCGTAACAACAATCGGTGCATGTTTTCTGGTCGCTTTTTTAAGCAGCATTCTGGCTGAACAAGAGAGAAAGTCCAGGAAGAAGCTTTTGGCCATGGAGGAAAATGTTAAGCGGGTTGAAAAGATGGCGGCCATGGGTGAAATGGCCGCAGGTCTTGCCCATGAAATAAAAAATCCCCTGGCATCCCTTTCAGGAGCTATTCAGCTCCTTAGCGATGATGCTATCTATGATTCTGACCAGAGCAAACTGATGCAGATAGTTCTCCGGGAGACAAACCGCTTGAGCAAGCTATTGAGTGAGTTCCTGCTGTTTGCCAAGCCGCAGCGAGGCAAGTTGGAGGCTATACAGCTTGATAAGGCCCTTTCGGAAATGGTGGATCTTGTTGAGCGGCATTGTTTCAGCCGAGAAAGGATATCTTTTGTGACGAATTTTGTTGAGGGCATATACGTTGAAATGGATTCCGGACACCTTAGTCAAATTATTTGGAACCTGTTATTAAACGCCGTAGAAGCCATTGAGGGCTCAGGAACCGTCAGCATTGAAACGTATGCTCCTAACAATAAGTATGTGTGCATCAAGATAACAGACAATGGTTGCGGAATAAGCGAGGATACTGTTCGCTCAATATTCGATCCCTTTTTTACAACAAAGAAAAAGGGAACAGGTCTCGGCCTTTCAATAGTTCACAGGATACTTGAGTCATACAACGGCCAGCTTGATGTTATTAGTGAGGTGGAAATGGGTTCAGCATTTACCTTAAAACTTAACCAGGCTTTAAATCCGGTTAAGGGGAAAAAAGCAAGGGCCACAGCATCTCTAAGGCAACAAGAAACATAACTGTAAAGGAGAGTCTCAACTTAACATGTCAGGAAAGAGGGTTATGGTAATTGGTGGTGGTCTTGCAGGGTTTTCAGCAAGTCTTGAGCTGGCCCACCACAATATCGATGTTGAGCTTGTTGAAAAGCAAACCTTTTTAGGAGGGTATGCTGCAAAGGGATAGGCAGGGTTTTGAAACAGGACACTAAATATGCATGTCAATAAATCTTATCCAACATTTGATTATGAATTAGAAGTTATCAATAGGCAGGGTTACTCATTTGTGGTTGGTTTGGATGAGGCGGGCAGGGGACCAGGGGCAGGACCGGTAGTGGCTTGTGCTATAAACATTCCTCCAGAAAACGCAAATAGGTTTGAAGGAAGGCTAAAAGACTCAAAAAAAATGACAAGAAAACAGCGGGTCCGTATGTACGGGGCTCTTGTTACATCCTATGACCATGGTATTGGAATCGTTGACAACCGAGTGATAGATGAGATTAATATTCTTGAGGCAACCAAGCTTGCCATGATGAAAGCGGTAGTTGAGCTGCCCCAGGCTGATTATGCGTTGATTGACGGCAACATGAAAATGGATAACATCAACCTGCCCTATAGGTCAATTGTAAAAGGGGATAGTTTAAGTCTGTCTATTGCTGCGGCTTCGGTTATTGCAAAAGAGACAAGGGACCGGATAATGGAAGAATACCATGAAGAATACCCTGCATATGGTTGGGACAGCAACAAGGGCTATCTTTCAAAAAAACATGTTGAGGCAATCAACAAATACGGTACAACCCCTTACCACAGGCTCTCGTTTAATAAGGTGGGAAGGCAAAGTCGCTTTTGAGCGAACCCTTAAACCTGGCCGGTGTGTTCCATATTTCTAACTTATTATTGACACGGACCTTTTTTATAGTCTAAAGTTTCTCTATCTTGTCTATTTAACAATTCAGCCTTTTGAAAAAAGATATGCCAACACCGTAATGCGGAAAGATATTCACAAGGAGGCAAAGACAATGGATCGCTTAATCAAGATATTAGCCGTCATTTTTATCCTTGTGGGTATATGTTTTTTTACATATAGCCGTGTAAATAACTGGCATGCTGACGAGGTGGATACAGTTCTGGAACAGGAGCGGGAGAAGTGGCAAAAAAAAACAGACAAGCTGGAAGATAGAATAGAAAGCCAGCAAGAGGATCTGGTGTTGCAAAAAAAGGCTATTACTCCCTATGAAAAAATGAATGAAGTTTTTGGAGAAAGCTTAACATCTCCCCCATCAAGCCCTAAAGAAAAAACCTGCCAAGAGATTGCGCAACCTGTTGAGGCTTTCTTTTCATACCTGGACAACCAGGAATATATAAAATCTTACAAGATTAAGCAGGGTACACTTAAACTGTTTGAGCAAACCGTCAGCCAGATATCAGGAAACCTTCCCATCGTTTCAGAGGAAACAAAGGACCTTTTGAGCCT